>JANJXF010000110.1 GCA_024709165.1 Thiobacillus sp.
CTTTTTAATTGCGCGGGTTTTCGGTAGTCTTTGCGATGTTTCCCCCCAAACCGAATCCATGCATTTCACCCCCGAATCCTTCCGCACGTGGCCGACCCGGCGCGTCACCCTGCTCGGCATGTCCGGCGTCGGCAAGACCCACCTCTCGACCATGCTGCGCGGCCACGACTGGTTTCACTATTCCGGCGATTACCGCATCGGCACGCGCTACCTCGACGAGCCGATTCTCGATCTGGTGAAACAGCAGGCGATGCAGGTGCCGTTTCTGCGCGAGCTCCTGCGCAACGACTGGATCTCCATCCGCAACGTCATCAAGATTCGCGATCTTGGCCCGGTGCTGACCTTTGTCGGCAAGCTTGGCGGACCGGCGTGGGGCGGGCTGTCGCTCGACGAGTTCTCGCGCCGCCAGGCGGCCTATCGCGAGGCCGAGATCGCAGCGATGAGGGATGTGCCGCAATTCATCCACAAGGGCCAGGAAATTTACGGCTACCCTCACTTTGTCAACGACGTCGGCGGCAGTCTGTGCGAGCTCGACGAGCCGGGTGTCATCGAACTGCTCGCCGCGCATACGCTCATTCTCTATATCCAGACCACGACGCGCGAGGAGGAGAACGCGCTCATCCGTCGCGCGCAGTCCGACCCCAAGCCGCTGTACTTCCGCCCGGCCTTCCTCGCCGAACACCTGCCGGCCTACCTCACCGAGAAGGGCCTGGAATACGTCGCACAGGTCGAGCCCGACGACTTCGCGCGCTGGGTGTTTCCGCGTCTGTTCCATTCGCGCATTCCGCGCTACGAGGCGATTGCCGGCCCGCACGGTTACACGGTGACCTCGCAGGAAGTGGCGCAGGTGCGCGATGAGCGCGATTTCGTTGCATTGCTGGAAACGGCCATCGCGAGAAAGGAGCCGGGGGGCAGGAGCCGGGTACCGGGAGGGGCGGATGCCGCTGGTCGCACATAACGCCCTGCCCACCTTCGAACGCCTGCGCCGCGACGGCATGACGGTGCTGTCGACCACGCGTGCCGCGCACCAGACAATCCGCGAGCTGCACGTCGGCCTGCTCAACATGATGCCTGACGCGGCGATCGAAGCGACCGAGCGGCAGTTCTACCGCCTGGTTGGCGAGTCCAATCCGATCGCGCAGTTTTACCTGCACCCCTTCACCCTGCCGACGTTGCCGCGCGGGAACAAGGCGCAGGCGCACATCGCGCAGTTCTACGAATCCTTCGACGAAATCCGCGAGAAAGGGCTCGACGCGCTCATCATCACCGGCGCCAACGTCAGCCACCCCAACCTCGCCGACGAGCCGTTCTGGCAGCCGCTGATCGAAGTGATCGACTGGGCCTGGGACAACGTCACCTCGACCCTGTGCTCGTGTCTTGCCACCCACGCCGTGATGCAGTTCCGCCACGGTCAGACGCGGGTGAAACAGCCGCAAAAAATATGGGGCGTGTTCGAACACCGCGTCACCGACCCGCGCCATCCGCTGGTGGGCGACGTCAACACGCGCTTCGACGTACCGCATTCGCGCTGGAACGACATATCGCGCGCGCAGTTCGAGACGGCCGGCGTCAAGGTGTTGGCGGAAAGCGCCGCAGCCGGCGTGCATCTGGCGGTTTCCACCGACGGCCTGAGGCACGTGTTCTTCCAGGGGCATCCCGAATACGACACGGTCTCGCTGTTGAAGGAATACAAGCGCGACCTGCTGCTCGCCGCAGCCGGCAAGCTTGACTGGCCGCCTTTTCCTCAGCGTTATTTCGATCGCAGGGCGCAGGCGCTGCTCGCCGAATACGGCCATCGCGTCAAGACGGGCGAGACGCTGGAGTTCCCCGAGTCGCTGCTGCTGCCGCACCTCGACAACACCTGGCACGATACCGCCGAGGCCGTGGTGGGCAACTGGATCGGCTGCGTCTATCAGGTCACCCACGCCGAGCGCGGCCTGCCGTTCATGCCCGGAGTGGATCCCCACAACCCGCTCGATCTTTCATGAGTGACGCGCGCGCCCACTTCGACGAGGCCGGGGGCGCGCTGATCGCAGGGGGTGCCTGGCACGCCGACTCTGCCAGTGCCCTGCCCGCGCTGCATGGCAAGGCCGTGCGCGTCCTCGACGGCGCCGGCATCACCGCACTCGACACCAATGGTGCATGGCTGCTGCTCGATGCGGCCGGCGTGCGCGAGGGCGCGGCGCTCCCGGAACTGCGCGCGTTCGCTCCGCGGCACCGTGCACTCGTGGAACTGGTCGCCCTGCATGTAGGCTGCACCGGGGCCCTGCCGCCGCCGCGCCGCGAGGGAGTGATCGAACTCACCGGGCGCGGGGCGATGGCGATGTGGAGCCACGTCGCCGGTCTGCTCGATTTTGTCGGCCGCCTGACGTTCGAACTCGCTGCCCTGATCGGTCGGCCAGGACACTGGCGCTGGCGCGAATTCGGCGCACAGGTGCGCGACGTCTTCGTCGGCGCCATTCCCATCGTCATCGGCATGATGTTTCTGCTCGGTGTGGTGTTCGCCTATCTGCTTGGCGATCAGGCGGTGCGCTATGGCGCCAATATCTTCGTCGTCGACGGTCTGTTGCTGGCGATGCTGCGCGAGGTGTCTCCGGTCATCGTCGCGGTGCTGGTGGCAGGCCGCACCGGTGCGGCGATCACCGCACAGATCGGCACCATGAAGGTCAACGAGGAAATCGACGCGATTTCCACACTCGGCCTGTCACCGCTGACGGTGCTGGTCATCCCCCGCATCGTCGCGCTCATCATCGCGCTGCCGTTGCTGGTGTTCATCGGCGACATTGCCGGCCTCTTCGGCGGCATGCTGGTCGCCAAGGAGCAGCTCGATCTGTCGTATCGCATGTTCACCGATCGCCTGCTCGACGTGACGGAGCTGAAGCCTTTGCTGGTGGGGTTGGGCAAGGCGCCGGTGTTCGCCGTGTTCATCGCTATGATCGCCTGCCGCATGGGGCTCACGGTCACGCGCGACGCGCGCAGCGTGGGTGAGCACACCACGTCCACGGTCGTACAGAGCCTGGTGGCCATCATTCTTCTCAACGCGATGTTCGCCATTGCGTTCGTGCGTCTGGGAATCTGAACATGGAAACCGTCATCGATGTCGCGGGGGTCTCCACCACGCTCGGCGGCCATGCCATCCATCGCGGCCTCGACCTGTCCGTCGCGCGGGGAGAAGTCGTCGCATTGATCGGCGGCAGCGGCACCGGCAAGTCGGTGCTGCTGCGCGAGATCATCGGGCTCTTG
>JANJXF010000001.1 GCA_024709165.1 Thiobacillus sp.
GCCAAGCATCCACCGTCCGAGCAGCGCGTTCCACATCTGGCGGACAGCCGGCTGCGATCGCGTGACGCGAAAGCGCTTTTTCGCCGTGCGCTTATCTGCGGAAGAGTCGATGCGGACCTCACTTGGGTGACGCAACGGAAACCGCAGGGAGCCCGTTGCCATGTTTGCAAAGACACGAGTGGTATCCGTTGTATGCGTGGCATTCTCGCCGAACCCAATGTTCGAGACCAGATTTTGTTCGGGCATGATGCACATCGTCTCGTTCACAAAACCCGTCAGCGTCCATTGGTAATCCCAAGTGTCGCACTCGCCCGTGTAGACGCCATTGAAGGCCCTGTGCCAGTATCGCCGCTCTTCGCGGTCACGAAACAGCTTCTCGATCTTGCCTTCCTGGAGAAAAGAGGGCCACCGTGACGCGTCACGATCGTAACGGCGCCAGGCGCGGCGCCAGGAAGCCCAGCCCCAGATGCTGTTATAACGCGAGAAAAAATAGCTGTCGACCATTTCCCCTGAATCGAACAAGAAATTGTTCCCGCTGATCATCGCCACTCGCTCGTCATCGCGATAGCGCTCGAGCAGTTCCTGACAATATCGGAAAAAACTCGGGTCGGGGAGGCAGTCGTCTTCCAGGATGATCGCTTCTTCCGTCTGTTCGAACGCCCAGTCGATACCGCTCGCAACTCGCTTGCCACACCCCAGGTTGGTCTCTGAAAAGTTGGTCAGAACTTCGCAGGGCCAATCCACCCGATCAAGGATCGCCCGTGCCTGCGCGACCCGCTCGGCCTCACCCGCGCGATTGGGACGCGGGCCATCACCGATCACCAGCAGTTTCGGCGGACGGGCGCGGGCGATTTCGGCGAATACCCGAGCAGTGGTGTCCGGCCGATTGAAGATGATGAAAACAACCGGGACCGTAAGTGCAAAATCAGGCATTCAGCAGCTTCCTGAAATAGGCGACAGTTTCCTTGAGCCCATCCTCGAGGGATACGCTCGGCGTCCAGCCAAGCGCCGCGCGCGCCAGGGAAATGTCGGGTTGACGCTGCTTCGGGTCATCCTCGGGCAGGGGCGCATAGACCAGTTTCGAGCGACCGCCGACCAGCCGGATGATCCTTTCCGCCAGTTCGAGGATCGTGATCTCATCCGGATTTCCGATGTTCACCGGTCCGGTGAATTCCACTGGGCTGTTCATCAAGCGCAACATGCCTTCGATGAGATCATCCACGTAACAGAAACTGCGGGTCTGTCGACCAGTGCCGTAGATCGTGATGTCATCGCCTCGCAGCGCCTGCACAATGAAATTGCTGACTACCCGGCCATCCTGAGGGTGCATTCGCGGGCCAAAGGTGTTGAAGATGCGCATCACCTTGATCTCCAGCTGGTGCTGGCGATGATAGTCGAAGAACAGCGTCTCCGCACAGCGCTTGCCTTCGTCATAGCAGCTGCGCGCCCCGATGGGGTTGACGCGGCCCCAGTAGCTTTCGTGCGCAGGGTGCACCTCGGGATCGCCATAGATCTCGCTGGTCGAGGCCTGGAGGATGCGCGCCTTCACGCGCTTCGCCAAACCCAACATGTTGATCGCCCCATGCACACTGGTTTTGGTGGTCTGCACAGGGTCGAACTGATAATGAACCGGACTGGCCGGGCAGGCCAGATTATAGATTTGGCCGACCTCGACATGAAGGGGAAAAGTCACGTCGTGTCGCATCACCTCGAAATACGGATTGCCGATCAAATGTACGATGTTTTTTTTGGTTCCCGTATAAAAATTATCCACACAAAGCACACTGCTGCCGTCCCGCACGAGACGATCACACAGGTGCGAACCAAGAAAGCCCGCGCCACCTGTCACCAAAAGATGTTTGTCCATCTGAAACCTTTGCACAATCTGCTCTCGAAATTTTGATCGAAACGAAATCGCAGGAAACAGATCCTGAATCCATATTCAACCCGGATTGCCCATTAGCCGGCAGGCGTTTCGCGTGCGGTGCGAAACGGGCGGTCGAACCATCACGGCATCGGACCGGGGCGGCCCTCCAACGACCGCGCACCGGCGCCTTCATGCCCTCCGCGTGCTCGTCGCGAGCGATGCACATCGCACCCACGACCGTCATCGGCCCGGCGAGCCTCCTGTCGGCAAATCGACCTGCGCACAAGGCGCGGGGCCGAATGGACAATCCGGGTTCAACCATCATGAATCAAGTGCAGGTTTTCATTATTTGAAAATGTAGCCATCGCCGCACGCGTTTGTCACGAGACGCGCCATCAGCCTGTTCGGGTCTTCACACGGACGACTGCCACCGGATTGCCGTGACCGGCAGCCCGAGCAGTCTTTGGTCACCCGCCGCCAAAAACGGGAGCACACTCAAGTCCAGCCGATACCATCCCTTGCCGGCGACATCCGCTTCCAGGATGAGCCGATGCGCTTCCAGCTTCACTGCAGCGGGAGGAACGTGCGCGCCGTTGAACTCGATCCGCAATAGCTCATCAGGCCGCAGCACTCTTGTCTCATGCCATTCGACGACAAGCGTAGAACGACCGTGCCCCAACGGAAGCCACACCGACGCCGCGGTGTGCGACCAGCGGATTTGCACCTCGTCAGAAATTTTATCACTCTCATAAAACCCAAGAAGTTCCACCGCTGGGCGGTCTAGTGCGGCGCCCTGTGGAAGCCATACCCCAACTGCGGGGAAGTCGTCACTTCTGGAAAAAGTTTCTCGCAGGCCGCGATTGGCTCGAAGAAAACGCTGTCGCGACAACGCCACCAAGCCAGCGAACCACGCAACGAAAGCGTTTCTCACGCCGAGCATGTCCCGCTCGTCGATGGCCTTCGACAAACGGCGCTCCGCACGCCGCACTTTCTTTTCCGCAAGTCTCTCTGCGGCCCACGGCAGCCAAGCCTGCACGGCAGCCTCGACGCAAGCATACCAAAGGGAACGAAGAGGCAGGCTACGACCTTCTTGCCGAGTTTGCCAAGGCAGGCCATGTACCGTCGCAGCACGCAGAACGCGTGCCTTGAGGCCGAAGAGGTGTCGGTAGTCTTTCCGTTTGCGCTGCAGGAATTCGTCGAGTTCGGGGATGTCGGAAAAATAGCGCGAGGCAGGCTCGCTCCTGCATTCCGCCATGTACTTGATCTGGCCATAGGCGAAATCGAGCGTGAACGCCTCAAGCTCTGCCATGTCCCCCACATAGTAGTGCCGGAGCACTCGCGTCGGATGCATCCCGACCACCAGGCCAAGCCGATGCATTTCTGCGGCCAACAACCATTCCGCAAAGTGCCCGAACTCATGACGAAATCCACCTGCAGCGGAATAGGCTTCGCGCCGGACAACGAAGCATTGATCCATGACCTTCAACCATCCATCCGATTCGAGTTCACGCTGAATGTGTGAGCCGTATATTTCGGCCTCTATCCGGGAGAGCGTATTGTGAACAACCGGCATGGTCGGACAACTGAATCCCGCCCAGTTTCGATTATGTTCGGCCACCTGAAGCAGGGTGGACACCGCATTGGTGCCGGGAAGGCAATGGGATTCCGTGAAAATCAGCAGATCGCTGGCCGATTGCCGCGCCGCCGCCGCGACCAAGGGCATGTCGTGCCGACTCGATTCCTTGAGAAAACGATCCCAGGGGCGCAAGCTCTGGCGGATCTCCCGTTCCGTCTCCGGATCCAGTCCATCAGGCGCACATACAATCAGTTCGTAGCTTTCGGCAGCACAGTCCTGTTCGTACGCCCAGGCTTTGATGCAAGCCACGGCCTGTCCGCGATGGAATTCAAGCGGAATCAGAATGGAGGCACCGAGTTTTGGCCGAGGGTCTGTGTACATCGAGTCATTCTCCACTGCCCGGCCAGCCATGCGTGCACCGTCCGAACGACACTTATTTCCCTGCTTCCACACGAAATTCATTCATCCCGCAATGCTCCGTACGGGCAGGCATCGGCAGAAGTGCCAAGCCGTTCACATTCACAGCAAACTGCAGCGCTTCTTTATTCTCATCAGCACATCGCATCCGGCATGGCGCATCAAATATGGCACCAATGCACGCCGAATATCGGCTTGAGTCACGTCACGGCCAAGTTCACGAAACCTCAGTTTCTGCATTTCCTGCATTCCCACATCGTGGATCGCAGCCGAGGTTTTCTGCGCGCCGTGAATACGGAATGCGCCAATGAAACAGGGCAAGCGCACCATGCGCGCGCCGAGTTTGCGAAAACGCAGCAACAAATCCCAATCCATGGCAAAGCGGAAGGTTTCGTCGATTTTCCCTCCCGCTCTGTCCCATAGCGTGCGCCGCCAGAACAGTGTTTCCTGAGGAATGAAATCCGCCCAGAGAAGTGCAGCATCGTCATGCCGCGGCAGGATCCAGCGGCCGATTTCCCCGTTTTGCTCATCGATGAGGACACGATGGCCATAAACCACGTCGACGTCGGGATGCCGTAAAAAATAGTCCGCAACATAGGCCAATGCACCCGGAAGAAACAGATCGTCCGAATTCAGCCATGCCATGATTTCTCCCCGTGTTTTGGTGAACCCGAGGTTGATCGCCTGGCTCTGTCCGGCGTCGGGTGCAGATTCCCAGCCGGTTAACCGGTTCGAATATTCCTTGAGGATGTCGACAGTTCCATCGGTCGAACCGCCATCCTGAATGAAATATTCCAGATTGGGATAGTTCTGGTTCAAGACGCTATCCATGGTCCGCCCGATGAACCCGGCCTGACCGTAGGAAGGCGTTACGATGGAAACGCTCGGCCAGCCATCAGCGCGTTGATAATCCGGCGCCGGAGGCAAGCCCCAGGGCTGCAATGGAATGGGGGCGTGATGGCCAAGCTGACCGAGTTTGGGGTAGCGATGGCGACTGAACAGGCTGTCGAGACGATGCGCGAGCGAGTGACGGCGCACTGAATTCAAAGCCGCCTCCTGTTCCCTGATTACCTTCAACCTTGCATCGCAAATCTCCTGCAGCAAAGCCAACGACGCACCGGCGAATGGGCCCTCGACAGCCGCCTCGACTTCAGAACACGGCTTCACCCCGGCCTGCAAATTATTGAGAGCCCCCAGGATGGCTGCGTTTCCACTTTCGATCCGTGCCAGACATTCCCCAATGTCCTTGTCCAACACGTTCCTCTTTTCTCTTCCTTCTACATTACATTCCGAAATGTCCTTGTCCGACACGTCCCTCTTTTCCCTTCCATCTACATTTTTTGACTGCGAGGCCGCCTGGCTGTTTCCCGCGAGCCTCTGTAGAAGCGCCGCCCGCTCTTCACACACAGCCGCCAATCTGTGGATGGCCCGCTCTTTTTTTTCAAGCTGCACTACGGCATTATTGAACTGTGTGCGCAGATTGTCATAATCGCGCATCTTGCTCATGACCGCCAGCCAATCCATACCGGCGTGCCGGGCATATTCCCGTAACGCAGCACCCGCGGAAGACGGGAAAAAGAGGATGACGTCATTCAGCACCATGACCCGATGTGATGGACCCGCCGCCTGCAAGGCAACCAGTACGGCATTCATATCAGGCCAGTGCGAAATTTCATGAGGCGCCGGCGGCGGCGCCAGAAACAGGCGCGCATCGTCGATGACGATCAGGCTTTCGTCGTTAAGCCGCCCAATGGCTCGTATCTCATCCAGCAGTGGGCACTGCGACGTCCCGTCTGCCGTATTGTCGGCCGCGCACCAGTGCGCGTCCAGGAAATACAACACTGATTTTTCGCGCAGTCCTGGCATCCACCTGGCCAAGGCTTCGGCAGAATCGCCACACACCAGATCGATATGGGCGCGGTCCGCAAACCGCAGGCGAGCGGCCTCGTAGTGTTCCCGAGACAGTTCTACGGAATGGATTGCCTTGAAGCGGTCCCGGACCAGATCAACCGTATCTCCCCGGAAGGTTCCGGTTTCGACAAAAACGTCGAGCGGGAGCACCTGCTTCAGCGCGGTGACCAAACCGGGATCGATCGAAAAACTCACGGTCCCCATATCGTTTTACGACGCTTGCTCAGTTTTTCTATCAACGCGAGGCGTTCATCGCAGGCCGACTTGAGCCCATCGATGACCGCCTGCCGCTCGTCGCAGATCGCTTCCAACGCCTTTTTCGCGGCCATGAGCCGCCGCGAGACCTCAACCAGTTCGAACCACTCATCCGGAATCGCTCGTGTTGCCGCGGCCACCGTTTCGGGGCTCGCATAGCCTAGCTCGACCATCAAATCCCCGTGCAGATGGAAGAACACCCCATTGATCATCGACGTCCAGGCGGGATCGCCTTGCCAAGCCGTCTCGCCCTGCCTGAAAAAATCCGGGACTTCCTGGTGAAGCTGATCGAAAGGGTTGTGCCAGGGCGCGATTTCACCCCCATACCGCACCGCTACCGCAAGCTTTTCCAGCAACTCCCTTTTTGCATCCACCAGATCCTCATACCGGACCAGCAGGGTGTTGGGGCGCGTCACCCAGATGCGGCAGTGATCCGACCAGCCGCCGTAGTGGTCTCCACCCAGGACCAGGTCGAGCAACGATGGATGGGGCGTCGGAGTGTATCGCCGATGAAAATGGCTGTAGGAGAGCGATGCCTTGCGGCCATCGCGCACGACATAGATGGCGGGCTGGTTATCACGGGGCAACCGGTGCGTCTTGACCAGAAACACCTCGCCGGACTGCGTTGCGTTCTGATAATAGTCTTCCCAACTACCGTCTATCTCTCCAACGCCGGTGTTGTGGCGCACGACCTCAATATGGCCGAGAACATCCTTCTCGTCCACCTCATCAGAGGCCGATTTCAGGCTCATCGTCTGGCACAAAACGGTGCGGAGCAACGTGTTCCCGGAGCGAGGCCAGGAAGCAAGCCAAACGATCATGCCATTCGCTCCAGGCAAGGTCGGCGATGCCGATACTGCGTCGCGCAGCCTCTGTCAGATCCCCACGCACACGGCAACCATAACATCGACATCTTCTTCCTCCGCATTGTCGCAATTCATCATGATGAACGCTCAAGCGCGCCACATTTGAAAACGGCCGTCCGCTCAGATGAGATCTTTGCCCACGACAGCAATCTCCAGGAAACTCCGTCGTCTGGGTTCAGGTGCTCCAATCCATCCGGAGAACACCCCTTCATCGTTTCAGGTCCACCTTGCGCAGGGGCCACGCCATGCCGTGACGGGTAAATCAGAGTCATCGCGCCTGGCCTCCTGTTTTTTGCCGTATGATTTGCAGATAGCTTCTATGCAATGATGTCTTGTCGGTCAGGGTGATGTTGCCTCCATGGATCCGCCGTAACATCACGACGTCCTCAAGCATCGGGAACTCGAGATCCTGGCGCCTCGCTCTTATCATCCACTCAATGAACTCTCCGGCGGGAAGCGTCTCCGTGAACAGGCCAACGCGCAGGAACACAGCGCGTTCGATCAAGAGACATCCGGAGTGTGTGCCTGGTGCGGGGTCGGGGCTGCATTGATAACGGGACCGCTCGCTCTCTGGCAGCTCGGGGCTGACAAATTGGCGAATTTTGCCGAAAACCGCCTTTGCTTTCGGCGTGTGCGCCAGGTGCACGAGCTGTCTATCCAGCTTGTCCGGCAACCAGAGATCGTCCGCATCCAGAAACGCCAGATAACGCCCCGTTGCCTGCCGCACGCCAAGATTGCGTGTGGCGGCAGCGCCACTGTGGGTGTTTCTTATCAACCGCACATCCCTGAAACCGGCGGCAATGGCTGCGGTGTTGTCGGTCGATCCGTCGTCGACGACGATCACCTCCGATGCCTTCCATGTTTGTGCCAGTACGCTGCCGATTGCACACGAAAGGTATTTTTCCGCATTGTATGCGGGAATGATCACACTGACGTCGCGTTCGGACGGCATCAGGCCTCCGCCTTGCTCTGAATCGGCCAGCCACGGCTCATGTCGACCTCATGGATCGGATCCATCTCGATCAATTCATGCAGGTCCGAATGGCATTTGAGCTGCAAGTCGGGCGCATCCATGCCGGCAATGGCGGGGATCGAGAAAACCGAAGAAATCACATGATCTCCAGCGGCAACGACAATCAGTTCGGCATCAAGAAGGTCCTTGATGAATTTGTGGATTTCCGACTGCGCGATGAGCCCGGCGGCCGTATAGGCATCCACGATCTTTTGGGGTGCCTGGCCTGCAACCAGCGCCAGCCAAATCACGGATGCATGACCTGCTGCTGTATAGTAGAAGCCAGATTGAGTATCGATGACGATGGTTTCCCCATCCAGGGTTTCATGGATGACACGGGGTGCGTTTACTTGGTACATGGCGTTGACCCTCAATTTGCTATGGAATGACGTTCAATTGGATTTCTGGAAAATCCATATTCTGTCCCGAGAACCAAAGCACGGTTTCCTGGACGACATCGAGTTGCAGGCGATAGCGGCCAGCCTGCTCCGGTGCATGAATTTTCATCTTGCATGACAAATGTTGCCCGGGCGCTACAAAAGCGAGGTAGCCGGTGCGTGCCCGCATGAAATAGCTTCTTGGTTGATCCCATTGCCGCAATTCCCCATCCTCGGCGCATAGATGGTAGGAAACGCCGAACGATGCGGGACTGCCAGAGCGAATCCGCCAGCAGTGGGGGGAATCATTCACCACAATGATGGCAACCTCTGCAAGCTCACTCACCGGAACATTCTGTTCGCTCTGCCCTCCCCCAATCCGAAGCCGGGCATGATAGCGGGGCAGGATGTCATTGTCGTGGAGCGCCAGCAATCCCGGCTCAACGGTGATGCCACCCTCGCCCTCGCTATCGAGGGGGTATCGTGCCACAAGATGCTGCAAAGCAGCCTGATCGGCAACCTTGAAGAGCTCCGCAAGATGCGGCAGCTGGTGCCAATGCAGGTACAGCCAAGTGATTTCGCCTGCCGTGTTGGCGGTATAGCGAATATGTTTGGGGCGGCTCGTGTCACGCGACCAACGCTCGTAAGTGGAACGTGCCGGGAAAAGCCGCGCCCACAAGCGCGGAATCGCGCGTCTGGGCTCAGGTACGATCCCGAGGTCCGTCAGCCTGGACCGGTCCAGCCCCTGCGTCCGGTTCTCGACGATCAGCGGGTGCAACAAGCGCCGACGCAAGTCGGGATCGTCCGCGACCAGGGAGTGCAGATACCGAACGGGAAGAACGTCCGGCACAACGCGGTCAAGCAGGAGCAAGGCCTCGAATACGACAGGTCTCAGCCCTCTGAGGCCGGCCTCATGCCAGACAAGCTTCCACTCGAACCCGGGATGGCTGCGGACAATCAGAGCGACATCGTAAATCCAGCCATGATGCATAGCCTCGGGTTCTCTTCGCCCGTTGACCAAGCTGATCAGGACCAAATCCTCCGGACCCATGGTCTGGACCGGAACACCCTGCCATTCGGTCTGTTCCGCCCGTTGCCAAATGCCCTCATCGATACCGCGTACGGGGGATTCGTAGAGCGCAAACCAATGAAGATCAAAGCCATTCTTGTTACCGTTGATGTAATCATGGGAATGGACGTCCCTTGTTTTTTTCGCTTCTCCATAGCGATACTGCCATCCCAGTTTCTGCAAAACCTGCTCGGCCCTTGCAACATCCCCTGGACGCACAAGAACGTCAACGTCCCCCATCGGCCGCAATGCCGCGCTACGGTAGAACTTAAGCGCGATGGCTCTTCCCTTGAAGAGCAGGCTTTCTATTCCTGCCGCAGACAGAGCCTCCATCACCTTGTGCGTATCCGCCGCGAGCAGGGCTTCTCTAAACTGAAAATAACGATATATCCCCTTCATCCGCCCCCGATGCGGTTCACAAAGCGGATCGTCCTGAAAGTCCGAAAACAGCGCAGGAATCAACCGCAAGGAGGAATAATCCAGGGCATCGAAGTCGATATTTGTCATCCATTCCTGAAACGATGCACGATTCTTCGGCGAATCC
>JANJXF010000026.1 GCA_024709165.1 Thiobacillus sp.
CGGCCGCCGAGCTTCTGGAACTTCGACGGGTCCTTGAGGAATTCGACCAGTTCGGCGACATCCTCCTTGGCCTCGTCGCAGCCTGCAACGTCAGCGAAGGTGACCGGATTGGCGTTCTCGTCGAGCAGGCGCGCACGGCTCTTGCCGAACGAGAACGCACCGCCGCGACCGCCTCCCTGCATCTGGCGCATGAAGAAGATCCACACGCCGATCAAGAGCAGCATGGGGAACCAGGAAATGAGCAGGCTCATCAGGAAGGACGGCTGCTCTTCCGGCTTGGCTTCGATCTGCACGCCGTTCTTCAGCAGATCGGACACCATCCACGGGTCGCTCGGCGCATAGCTGGTGAAACGCTGGCCATCGCTGCGCTCGCCCTTCAGCACGTTGCCTTCGATCACCACCTTGGTGATCTGCTGCTGGCGCACCTGCTCGATGAATTGCGAGTAAGGCATCTGCGACTGGACCGCGCGCTGCGCGCCGAACTGGTTGAACACCGTCATCAGGACGACGGCGATGATCAGCCAGATGACGATGTTCTTCGACATGTTGTTCACGTTGACTCCTGGGCGCGCCATCGCGCCATTTGACCCATTCTAAACCAAACCCCGGCTGCGGCGGGGTCACTCCGCGTGCCGTTCGGCCACGGGGTCGCGGCCGAGCAGATAGACTTCCGTACTGCGGCCGCGCGAAGCGTCCGGCTTGCGAATCGCGACCCGCGCGAACGCGTGCCGCATCCGTGCGCGAAAATCCTCGAATCCGACGCCCTGGAACACTTTGACGAGAAAAACCCCATCGGGTTTCAGCCACCGCACGGCAAAATCCAGCGCCAGTTCGCACAACTCGTAGTGGCGCGCCTGATCGCGCAGCGCCACCCCGCTTATATTGGGGGCCATATCGCTCAAAACAAGGTCGACACGCTGCGTTCCCAGCTTTTCCTCCAGCCACGCCAGGACGGCAGGATCGGTGAAATCGCCCTCCAGGCTCTCCATGCCCGTCAGCGGTGCGACCGGCAGAAGGTCGATCGCCAGCACCCTGCCCCGCCCTTTCAGCGTCTTGGCCACCACCTGGCACCAGCTGCCCGGCGCCGCGCCCAGATCGACCACGGTCATGCCGGGGTGCAGCAGGTGGTCGCGCGCGTCGATTTCCAGCAACTTGTATGCGGCACGCGAGCGGTAGCCCTCCTGCTGTGCCCGCTTGACGTAGGGATCGGTGACGTGCTCGTGCATCCAGGCACGCCCCGATTTAGTGCGCTTCGGCTTGTGTACCATGGCTATCGGCTACAATCCGCGCTCGCTTGAAGGAAAACGAATGAAATCACTCACCCCTGCGCAGAAGCAGTATCTCAAGGGCTTGGCGCACAGCCGCCAGCCGGTGGCCATGATCGGTGGCAACGGGCTCTCCCCCGCCGTACTGAAGGAGATCGAACGCGGGCTCGCCGCGCACGAGCTGATCAAGATCAAGGCGGCGAGTGACGAGGCCGAAACCCGCCGCGTCTGGATGGAGGAAATCTGCGCTGCCACGGGGGCCGCGCCGGTGCAGCAGATCGGCAAGGTACTGGTGATCTATCGCGCCGGGGAAAAACCGGCGATCACCCTGCCCGCCTGAGGAACGACGGCGCGGGTCTATCGCGCCAGTCCCGCACGCCATACCAGCACGAGGCCGAGCGCGCTCTGGATGAGGTAAAGGATACTGGAAACGCCATGCCAGTGGCGGAACCGGTCGGCGAACACACTTTGCATCACCGCCTGCGGCATGGCCTGGTCCTTGAGGCCCTGCAGAATCGGCTGTACCCCGAACTGCGCCGCAAGAGTCAGCGCCAGCACCAACGCGACGAGCCAGAAGAACAGCGTCTTCAGCGCCGCGCCACCATCGCGGGCGACACGGTAGACGAGCAGGTACGTCGCAGCCGCGATGCCGATCCACGCCATCCAGTCGAACAGCCGCCCAGCGAGGTTGCCGGCAAGCTGCTTGTCGTCGAGTGTAGCGAACAGGACCGGCGCGGTCAGATAGCCGGTCGCCCACATGCCGCCGATCCACAGCACCAGGAGAGTGCCGGCGAGGCCGTCCCAGAAGCGGCGCATGCCTATTTGTACAGGACGTCGAGCACTTCGTACTGGCGTACACCACCGGGCGCCTGCACGTCGATGCTGTCGCCGGCATACTTGCCGATGAGCGCGCGGGCGATCGGCGAGGACACCGAGATCTTGCCCGCCTTGACGTCGGCTTCGTCGTCGCCGACGATTTGATAAACGACGGCATCGCCGGTTTCTGCGTCTTCCAGTTCGACGGTGGCGCCGAAGACGATGCGCCCTTCGGCGTCGAGGGCCGCCGGATCGATGATCTGCGCGTGCGACAGCTTGCCTTCCAGCTCGGCGATGCGGCCTTCGATGAAGCCCTGTTTTTCTTTCGCCGCGTCGTACTCGGCGTTTTCGGAGAGGTCGCCCTGCGCGCGCGCCTCGGCGATCGCCAGGATCACTGCGGGACGTTCCACGCTTTTCAGGTGCTGCAACTCGACGCGCAGTTTCTCGGCGCCCACCACGGTAAGGGGGATTTTGTTCACGAACCGGCCCTCTGGAGTCAGCGCAGGCGCTGGTGCAACGCCTGCAGGGAGTATACGTCGAGCCCGTCGCCGTGGCGCATGCCCATGCATGCCGCGATGGCGCCGGCGAGCGTGGTGAAGTAAACGACCCGCCGCACCAGCGCCTCCGCGCGAATGGCGTAGGAATCCTTTACCGCCTTCTTGTCCTCGACGACGTTGACGATGAAGTCGATGTCGCCATTCTTGATCATGTCGACGATGTGCGGGCGGCCTTCCTTGACCTTGTTGACGATGGCCACCGGAATGCCGGCCGCCTCAATCACCTGCGCCGTGCCACGGGTAGCGACCAGGCTGAAGCCCAGATCGCGCAGGCGCTGCGCCAGTTCGACCACCGCGGTGTGGTCCGCCGAGCGCACGCTGACGAAGGCCCGGCCTCCCGGCTTGGGCAGACCCGCACTGGACGCCAGCTGCGATTTGACGAAGGCCTCGCCGAAATTGACGCCGACGCCCATGACCTCGCCGGTCGATTTCATTTCCGGGCCGAGAATGGTGTCGACACCGGGGAATTTGCGGAACGGGAACACCGCTTCCTTGACCGAGTAATACGGCGGGATGATTTCCTTCTCGAATCCCTGCGATTTCAGCGAAATGCCGGCCATCGCGCGCGCCGCGATCTTCGCCAGCGGCGCACCGATGGCCTTGGAGACATACGGCACGGTGCGCGAGGCGCGCGGGTTGACTTCGAGTACGTAGACGGTGTCGCCCTGGATCGCGAACTGCACGTTCATCAGCCCGCACACCTTCAATGCCTTCGCCATCGCCACGGTCTGCCGCCGCAACTCGTCCTGCAGCGCGTTCGACAGACTGTAGGGCGGCAGCGAACACGCCGAGTCGCCGGAATGCACGCCCGCCTGCTCGATGTGCTGCATGATGCCACCGATCACCACCTGCTCGCCGTCGGACAGCGCGTCGACGTCCACCTCGATCGCGTCGTTGAGGAAGCGGTCGAGCAGCACCGGCGACTTGTTGGAGACCTTCACCGCCTCGGTCATGTAGCGCACGAGGTCGGCCTCCTCGCGCACGATTTCCATGGCGCGGCCGCCGAGCACGTAGGACGGGCGCACCACAAGCGGATAGCCGATCTCGGCGGCCATACGCAGCGCGCTGTCGGGGTCCCGCGCGGTGCGGTTGGGCGGCTGCTTGAGGCCCAGCTCGTGCAGCATCTGCTGGAAGCGCTCGCGGTCCTCGGCGGCGTCGATCATGTCGGGGCTGGTGCCGATGATGGGCACGCCGTTGCGTTCCAGGTCACGCGCCAGCTTCAGCGGGGTCTGGCCGCCGTACTGCACGATCACGCCGACCGGATTTTCGATGCGCACGATCTCCAGCACGTCTTCCAGCGTCAGCGGCTCGAAATACAGGCGGTCGGAGGTGTCGTAGTCGGTCGACACCGTCTCCGGGTTGCAGTTGACCAGGATGGTCTCGAAGCCGGATTCGCGCAGGGCAAGCGCGGCATGCACGCAGCAGTAGTCGAACTCGATGCCCTGGCCGATGCGGTTCGGGCCGCCGCCGAGCACCATGATCTTCTTCCGCTCGCTCGGGTGCGCCTCGCACTCCTCCTCGTAGGTGGAATACATGTAGGCGGTCTGCGTGGCGAACTCGGCGGCGCAGGTGTCGACGCGCTTGTAGACGGGATGAATCGCCAGTTCGTCGCGGCGCGCGCGCACCGCGTGCTGGTCGGTATTCAGGAGCTTCGCCAGGCGGCGGTCGGAAAAGCCCGCGCGCTTCAGGCGACGCAGTGCAGCGGCGTCCAGGTCGGCAAGCGCATGGCCGGCAAGCTCCGTTTCCATTTCGATCAGGCCGTGGATCTGGTCGAGGAACCAGGGGTCGATCTTCGACACCGCATGGACTTCGTCGAGGCTCATGCCGACGCGGAAGGCGTCGCCGACGTACCAGATGCGCTCGGGTCCGGGCGACATCAGCTCGGCCTCGATCTCGTCGCGGTCGGTCGTTTTCGGGTCGAGGCCGTCGGCACCGACTTCCAGCCCGCGCAGCGCCTTCTGCAGCGATTCCTGCAGCGTGCGGCCCATCGCCATCACCTCGCCCACCGATTTCATCTGCGTGGTCAGGCGGTCGTCGGCCTGGGGGAATTTCTCGAAGGCGAAACGTGGGACCTTGGTAACGACGTAGTCGATCGATGGCTCGAACGAGGCTGGGGTGGCGCCGCCGGTAATGTCGTTCTGCAGCTCGTCGAGGGTGTAGCCGACGGCGAGTTTCGCCGCCACCTTGGCGATCGGGAAACCGGTCGCCTTCGACGCCAGCGCGGAGGAGCGCGACACGCGCGGGTTCATCTCGATCACCACCATGCGGCCGTCGGCCGGGTTGATGGCGAACTGCACGTTGGAGCCGCCGGTGTCGACGCCGATCTCGCGCAGCACTGCCAGGCTGGCGTTGCGCATGATCTGGTATTCCTTGTCGGTGAGCGTCTGCGCCGGCGCGACGGTGATCGAGTCGCCGGTGTGCACGCCCATCGGGTCGAGGTTCTCGATCGAGCACACGATGATGCAGTTGTCGTGACGGTCGCGCACGACTTCCATCTCGTATTCTTTCCACCCGAGCAGCGATTCCTCGATCAGCAGTTCGTGGGTCGGCGAAGCCTCGAGGCCGCGCTCGCAGATGGCGACGAACTCGTCCTTGTTGTAGGCGATGCCGCCTCCCGAGCCGCCCATGGTGAACGAGGGCCGGATGATGGCCGGGAAGCCGAGCGCCCCCTGCACCTGCAGCGCCTCCTCCATGCTGTGCGCGATCGACGAGCGCGCCGAGCCCAAACCCAGCCTGGTCATCGCTACCTTGAACTTCTCGCGATCCTCGGCCTTGTCGATCGCCTCCTTGGACGCGCCGATCATCTCGACGCCGTATTTTTCCAGCACACCGTGGCGGGCGAGGTCGAGCGCGCAATTCAACGCCGTCTGCCCGCCCATGGTCGGCAGCAGGGCGTCCGGGCGCTCGCGTTCGATGATTTTCTCGACGACCTGCCAGGAAATCGGTTCGATGTAGGTGACGTCGGCCATGTCCGGGTCGGTCATGATCGTCGCCGGATTGCTGTTGACGAGAATGACCTTGTAGCCCTCCTCGCGCAACGCCTTGCACGCCTGCGCGCCGGAGTAATCGAACTCGCATGCCTGGCCGATGACGATGGGGCCGGCGCCGATGATGAGAATGCTGTGGAGGTCGCTACGCTTGGGCATGATCAGTGGGCTTTGGCATCCGCCATCATCTGGATGAAGCGGTCGAACAGGTAGCTGACGTCATGCGGTCCGGGGCTGGCTTCAGGATGCCCCTGGAAGCTGAACACCGGGCAGTCGGTGCGCGCCATACCTTGCAGCGAGCCGTCGAACAGCGAAACGTGCGTGCTGCGCAGGTTGCCGGGCAGAGTCGCTGCATCCACCGCAAAGCCGTGATTCTGGCTGGTGATGGCGACGCGGCCGCTGTCGAGATCCTTCACCGGATGGTTGGCGCCATGGTGACCGAACTTCATCTTCACGGTCTTCGCGCCGGAGGCCAGCGCCAGCAGCTGGTGGCCAAGACAGATACCGAAGGTGGGAATCTTCGTGGCAATCAGTTCGCCGACCGCGCGGATCGCATAGTCGCAGGGCTCAGGGTCACCGGGACCGTTGGAAAGGAAGACGCCGTCGGGTTTCAGTGCCAGTGCCTCGCCGGCGGTCGCGGTCGCCGGCAGCACGGTCAGCCGGCAGCCGCGCTCGGCCAGCATACGCAGGATGTTGCGCTTGACGCCGTAGTCGTAGGCGACGACGTGGAAGCGCGGCGTTTCCAGCCTGCCATAGCCGGAACCGAGTTTCCATTCGGTCTCCACCCAGTCGTACGCCGCGGGCGTGGTGACGACCTTGGCGAGATCCATGCCGGCAAGCCCGGGGAAGGCGCGCGCAGCCTCCAGCGCCTTGCCCTCGTTGACCGCGCCCGCCATGATGCAGCCGTTCTGTGCACCTTTTTCACGCAGTATGCGGGTCAGGCGGCGGGTGTCGATGTCGGCGATGGCAACGATGCGCTCGCGTTTCAGATAATCCGACAGGGCTTCGCTGGCGCGAAAGCTCGAATGCAGCCGAGGCAGGTCACGCACCACCAGGCCGGCAGCATGGACGCGCGCTGCCTCGATATCCTCGACATTGATGCCGGTGTTGCCGATGTGCGGATAGGTCAGGGTGACGATCTGCCTGGAGTACGAAGGGTCGGTGAGAATTTCCTGATAGCCGGTGAGCGCGGTATTGAACACCACCTCGCCGGTTGCGATGCCGTCGGCGCCGATCGATTGGCCACAAAATACCGAGCCGTCAGCTAGAACCAGGATGGCGGGTTGGGCACGAGACAAGAAAAACTCCGAAAGGCAGGTGACAAAATTCAGGCGAGCCGCTCGCGCGAACCCGCCTGAATTTGAATTTACAAATTATAGCTCAACTGGCGTCCGGCTTCAATGCCCGGACGCGCACGCGCGGGTTACGGATGGAGGTGGTCGAGGCCGCCGTCCATGTCGAGCTCGGTCAGTTCGGTGAAGCCGCCGATGCAGCGGCCGTCGACAACGATCTGCGGCACGGTGCGCGCGCCGTGGGTGACGACGGCGAATTCGCGCATCGCCTCGCGGTCGAGGTCGATACGAACCTCGTCGTAGCCAATGCCGCGCTTGTCGAGAAACGCCTTGACCTTGACGCAGATGGGACAAGTGCCGGTACTGTAGACCTTGACGGCGTTCATGGGGGTTTCCTGATTCATTTCAGATTCAACCTAAAAACCACAGTTGGACGCGCCCGGGGGTGCGTCTGATCGGGTGTCTGCCACGACGCAACGACGCCGCGGACCGGGGCCCGCAAGGAGGCGCGACAAAGGCAGGCGCACGAGCAGGCTTGCCATCGGGTGCGTAGCGGTCTCACCCATCAGATAAACGGTATCGAAGACAAAAAATCTTGTACTCATCCCAAATTGTCCATTGGGCATCAAACGTGGTGCATGGCCTGGCTTTCGCCCTCTCCCGCAAGCGGGAGAGGGCCGGGGTGAGGGCGTATCCACTGGCAACGCGGTTGGCCCAGTCCGTTTCCCCCACCCCAACCCCTCCCCCGCCTGCGGGGCTAATGGACAATCTGGGCTCATACGACTTTCGTGAGGATCATGAGCGGTCAACTGCGGCTTTTAGGTTCAACACGTCGCGCATGTCGTACAAGCCGGGGGCGCGCCCCTGTAGCCATTTGGCGGCGCGCAACGCACCCTGGGCGAAGGTGGCGCGGCTGCTGGCCTTGTGGGTGAGTTCGACCCGCTCGCCGATGCCGGCGAACAGGAGCGTGTGATCACCAACGATGTCGCCGCCGCGCACCGTGGCGAAGCCGATGGTGTCGGGCCTGCGCTCGCCGGTGACCCCCTCGCGTCCGTACACCGCACACTGCGCCAGATCGCGTCCGAGTGCATCCGCCACGGTCCGCCCCAAACCGAGTGCCGTACCGGACGGCGCATCGACCTTGTGGCGGTGATGCGCCTCGACGATCTCGATATCGTAACCCTCGGCGAGCACATGCGCTGCCATCTCGGCGAGTTTCATCAACAGGTTGACGCCGACGCTCATGTTGGGCGCAAACACGACAGGAATTTGCCGTGCCCCGGCAGCGATACGAGCGCGGCCGGCGTCGTCGAAGCCAGTGGTGCCGATCACCAGCGGCACACCCGCGGCGACGCACGCGTCAAGGTAGGCGAACGTGGCTTCGGGACGGGTGAAATCGATCAGCGCGTCGGCGCCGGCAAGCGCCGCAGCCGGCTGGTCGCTCACGCGCGCATCACCGGGCACGCCGAATGCGGCACCCGGGTCCTGGCCGACCAACGGGCTGCCAGCACGATCCAGCGCCGCGTGCAGGATGCAGGCGGGGTCGGCGGCGGCGGCTTCGACGAGCGCCCGGCCCATGCGCCCGGACACGCCGGCAATCACGGTGCGCAGGATCATGACCGGGGCTCCCGCAGGATCGACAGCACTTTCTCTTCGACGATGCGCCAGCGGCCATCGCGCTCGACCATGCGCAACTGCTTCACCACGGCATCGCGATAACTGTCGGAACGGTAATACTGGTTGAAGGTGACAGTGGCGCTGCCGTCGTCGTTCCGGTCCACCGACGGCGAATCGATCTTCAGTTCGATGTTCTTCGCCAGCCCGAGCAGCAGACGACGGCGTTTTTCCCAGTCGGCGCGGCTGTCGCCACCGACAGGTGCGAACCGCGCATCGTAGGCAGTCAGATACGTCTCCTCGTCGCGGCGCGACCAAGCATCGGCCCAGATCTTGAGCGCCTGCAGTACCGGATCGTCGCTGTCGGCGCCCGCCGCGTAGGGCTCGGGGAACGGTGGAATGACGTCGGGCTTGATTTCGGTGACGTCGGTCGCTGCCTGCAGCGGCGGCTCGGCGGGTACGCGCGGGTCGACATAAGGTTGTGCGTTGGGAGGACTCGGAAGCGGAGGCACGACGCGCCTCACAGCCGGCTCGGGGGCTGGCCCGGACGTCGCGGGAGCGATCGAAACGATTTCCGCAGCCGCTCCCGCGAGCTGTGGCGTGGCGGTCTGCGCCCCTGGGTCGGCAGACGGCAAATTTCCCTCAATACGGGCCAGCGAGTCGCCGTCGAAGAACAGGGACAGCCGTCGCTGCTCGGCGAGCTTACCTGACTTGTGGAAGACGTAGACGTAATCCCAGCGATCGCTGTGGAAGGGGTCGACCACCAGCGGCGTGCCGAGCAAAAAGCGCACCTGCGAGCGGGTCAGGCCCGGTTTCAGACGGCTGACGTTGTCCTGGTCGAGCGCATTGCCCTGCTGCACGTCGATGCGATGCGGGCCGATATTGAGGCCGGAGCAACCGGCGAGAAGTCCCAGGAGCAGGACGGAAATCGAAAGTCGACGCATGGACGGAATATCGTGGAAGGGCCGGCGGAACGTAAAAGCACGTATCATAACGTATTCGCGAACCCGTTCCGGAGCCCAGCGTGAGCAATCCGTCCGATCTCAAGAACATCGGTCTCAAGGCGACCGCGCCACGCCTGAAAATTCTCGACCTGTTCGAGCAGCACAGCGCGCGCCATCTGACCGCGGAGGACGTGTATCGCATGCTGTCCGACGAAGGCCAGGATATCGGGCTGGCGACGGTCTATCGCGTGCTGACGCAGTTCGAACAGGCGGGCCTCCTGATGCGTCACCACTTCGACAGCGACCGCGCGGTGTTCGAGCTCAACCAGGGCGATCACCACGATCACCTGGTGTGCCTGCAATGCGGCAAGGTCGAGGAATTCGTCGACAGCGAAATCGAGAAGCGCCAGGATCGTATCGCACGCGACCGTGGCTTCGCCATCCGCGACCACTCGCTGCATATCTACGCCGACTGCATCAAGGAAGACTGCCCCAACAAAAAAGCAGGCGGCGGTCGTCAGCGCGCGTAGGCGTCCACCGCCGTGCACAGTTCGGCAACGCCGTCGAGCAGGCGCGGGGTGGGGCGATGCAGACGATCCGCGTTGACCCGCGCGAAAGCCCCGCGCTGCACGGCCGGCAGGCGCGCATGGCGCTGCCAGTCGCGGCGCGGGTCGGGACCGTCGCTGCCGCCGACAACGAGTGCCGGCGCACGCAATAGCACCGCCTCGCGCGACACCACCGGCGCGGCCGCATCGAGATCGGCGAACACGTTTTGCGCACCGCACAGCGCCAGCGCCTCGCTGATCCAGTGGCCGCCCCCGACGGTCATCAGCGGGCGGTCCCACACCTGATAGAACACCGGCAGCGGGACGCGTCGCGCCCGTCTCAGCGCTGCGAGTCCCGCCGTGAAGTCCCGCGCGGCGCGCTCCCCCGTCGCGGCATGGCCGCTCGCCTCGCCCAGCATTCGCAACAGGCGTGCGACGTCGTCGAGCCGGGTGGCGCGCGTATGCAGCACGGGCACGCCCAGGCTGCGCAGGCGTTGCAGATCAGCCGCGCGCTGGCCGTCAAGCCACACGACGACGAGATCCGGCTGGAGCGTAACGAGGCGTTCGAAATTGACACGATGGGCGTCGCCCACGCGCGGCAGGGCACGTGCCGCCTGCGGGTAATCGCTGGCGCTGTCGACCCCGACGAGTTGCGGGCCGGCGCCGACGGCGAACAGCAGCTCGGTGAGATGCGGCGCGAGCGCGACGATGCGCTGTGGCGGTCGCGCCAGTTCGAGCGTCTGACCGCTGTCATCGGCGAGACGCACAGCCGCGGCCGGTGCCGACAGCAGCAAGGCCCAACAGACGGCCAGCATGCGTCCGATCACGATTCGGCGCGTGGATTGCCGTGGAAGATCAGCCTGGCGCCGGCGCTGTCGATGCGCAGACGCGTGAGCGTGGCAGGCGCCACATCGATGCGGTAGGCGTGCGCAGCAGGCATGTGCAGCGCCCACGCCAGCGCCATGCGCATCACCCCGGCGTGGCCCACCACGAGCAGGTGTTCGCTCGCGTGACGGGCGACCAGTTCGTCGAGGGCGGCGGTCACGCGTGCATGGAAATCCTCCAGCGGCTCCGCGCCCGCGGGGCGCGCGCCGACCGGATCGGCCTTGAAGCGCGCAACGGCTCCTGGGCTGGCCGCTTCGATCTCGGCAGCGCTGTGTCCCTCCCACTCGCCGAAGCCGCCTTCCATCAGCCGCGTATCGAATTCCAGCGGCATTCCATGCTGCGCTGCCAGAGCCTCGGCAAACGCACGGCAGCGCATCAGCGGCGAGGAGACGACGCGCGTCCAGGGTGATGCTCCGGCCACCGCGCCCCACATCTGCGCCCAGCCCTTCTCCGACAGCGGATCGTCGATCTGGCCGCGATAGCGACGTCCACCGACGGGTTCGCCGTGGCGCATCAGGTCGATGACGAGACTCACGCAAGCACAACCAGGTTGTCGCGATGTATCAGCTCCGGTTCGTCCATGTAGCCGAGCTCGGCTTCGATCGCATTCGAGGCCTTGCCCGCGATGCGGCGCGCCTCGGCAGCGCTGTAGTTGACGAGGCCGCGCGCAATCTCGCGTCCCTCTCCGTCGACCACCGCGACCACTTCGCCGCGCGCGAAATCCCCGGTCACGCCCTTGACGCCGACCGGCAGCAGGCTCTTGCCGTCCTCACGCAGCGCGCGCACCGCCCCGCCGTCGAGTAGCAGCGCGCCGCGCAGCTGCAGATGATCGGCGAGCCACTGCCGGCGCGCGGCGAGCGGCGCCTGGCGCGCAACCAGCTGGCTGCCGATGGCTTCGCCCGTCGCCAGCCGCAACAGCACGCGGTCCTCGCGGCCGCTGCAGATCACGGTGTGGGCGCCGCTGCGTGCCGCGCGCTTGGCGGCGAGAATCTTGGTCAGCATGCCGCCGGTGCCGACGCTGCTGCCAGCACCGCCCGCCATGCGTTCGAGTTCGGGATCGCCGGCGTGCGCCTCCATCACCAGCGTCGCCTGCGGGTTCCTGCGCGGGTCGGCGGTATACAGGCCCGTCTGATCGGTAAGGATGACAAGACAGTCGGCTTCGATCAGATTGGTCACCAGTGCGCCCAATGTGTCGTTGTCGCCGAGGCGGATTTCGTCGGTGGCGACGGTGTCGTTCTCGTTGATGATCGGCACCACGCGCAGTTCCAGCAGCGTGCGCAGGGTAGTGCGCGCATTGAGATAGCGCGTGCGGTCGGCGAGGTCCTCGTGGGTCAGCAGTACCTGTGCGGCGTGCAGGCCGTGGGTGCGGAAAATCGATTCGTAGGCCTGCACCAAGCCCATCTGTCCCACGGCGGCGGCGGCCTGCAGTTCGTTGACTGCTTTCGGGCGCTTCTTCCAGCCCAGCCGCGCGATGCCTTCGGCAATCGCTCCCGAGGACACCAGCACGACTTCCTTGCCTTGCGCGGTGAGCGCGGCGATCTGTTCGGCCCAGCGCGACAGCGCGGCATGATCCAGGCCGCGGCCTTCGGCGGTGACGAGGCTGGAGCCGACCTTGACGACGATGCGACGGGCGTGCTTGAGGACGGACGTGGTCATCGGGCTGCCTGCTTCAGGTTGCGTACGGCTTCGCTGGCGTCGCGCACCGCGATGCCGCCGGGACACAGAATATCTTCGAACAGGGGCTTGTGGTAGGACAGCAGCGAGCGCAGTTTGATGCCTTCCCAAGTGGCGCTGCGCGCCTTCGACCAGGTGCCGTCGGGCTGACCGTAGGCGTACAGACGGCGCTCGCCGGTGGCGCAGCGCAGGCCCTCGAACATGACGTTCTTCGCCCCGCCCGCCGCCTCGATCACTACCGTGAAGCGCACCACCTTGTCGCTGCCGACGCTCATCGACGTCGCATCGATGAAATGGCGGTTGCGCGTCGCCGACGAGACAGTGAACGGAATGAGGTTCTCGGCCTTGGGATAAGGCGGCAGTTGCGCGGCGACCTCGACCCAGGGCTTGTCCTTTTCGAACTCCATGTCGAACTGGCCCCACTCCGCATGCACGACGAGGGGCCCACACAGCAGCAGGATATACAGTTTTTTCATGCCCGGCATTCTAGGGCATCTGGTTCCAGCTGTGTTTCAGGCGAGCAGCGAGCCTCATGGGGCATCGCGATCATGCCTCGGCTACCGATCGGAAACACAACAAGCACGCTTCTCCGCTCTTCCGCTTTCGCGCACGATCAGGATGCAGCCGGTGGAGGAAGACGCCCCAGCCAGACCCAGATCAGGAAGCCCGCGCACGCCAAAGCCAGCATGGCGAGTGCCAGTCCCGCGACATGATCGGCGGCAATGGGCACCAGCAGCACCGCCACCAGCGCATTGAAACTCACCTGCATGAAGGACTGGACCGCGGCGGCCATCCCGCGGTTGCGCGGAAAGCAATCCAGTGCCAGCAGCGTGAGGCTGGGCATGGTAAAAGAAATCGCGAAGGCATAGAGCACCAGCGGTGCCAGCACGTTCAGCGGTGCCGGTGGCAGCAGCCAGGCCTGCACCGCATTGAGAAAGCCCGCCGAGAGCATCACCAGATAGCCGATGTCAATACTGCGCTGCGGGGTCATGCGCCCCGCCAACCGGCCCGAAGCGTAGGAACCGCACATCAAGCCTCCCACCATGGGCACGAACTGTATCCAGAAGTCGTTGGGACCCAGATGCAGATGCTCGTACAGCAAAACCGGTGCGCCTGCGATATAGATGAAAAATCCGCCAAAGTTCAGCGCAAAGGCCATGACCAGCGCCATGAAACGTTTGTGACGCAGGGCTCTGCCGTAGGTGCCTGCTATCTTCGCCGGATGCAGCGAATGACGCCGCTCGGCGGGCAGGGTCTCCGGCGCGCGCCAGCCGATGATGGCGAGTTCGGCGGCACCGAGCAGGGCAAGGAACCAGAAGACCGCACGCCAGCCGGATCCGTGTTGCAGCATGCCGCCGATCATCGGCGCGATCGCCGGTGCCAGGGCAAAGATGAGCATGGCCTGGGCCAGCACACGCTGGGCGTGATGACCACTGAAAGCGTCACGCACCATCGCCCGCCCCACCACGACACCGGCACCTGCCGACAAACCCTGTACCACGCGCCAGAACAGCAGGCTGTCGATGCTGGAAGCCAGCGCGGCACCGGCACTACCGAACACGTACAGCAACAACGCACCAATGATCACGGGACGACGACCGAAGCCATCGGACAATGGTCCATAGATCAGCGTCGTTACGGCAAAGGCGAGCAGATACACGCCCATGGTCTGCTGCATCTGCGTATGGCTGGCCCCGAAATCGGCGGCGATGGCGGGGAACGAAGGCAGATAGGTGTCGATGGTGAACGGCGCCAGCATTGACAGCGCGGCAACGACGAAAGCGATGAGCAGGGGGTGATGCGCCTCGGCGGCGCGGGTGTTCGACATGGTGTTCAATTCCGGACAGGCAGACCGCTCCATTGGTTCCGCGCCCCCCAAGGGGGCTGAACCTGCGTTGTCAGAAATTCAGCCGATCGAGCCTGAGTGTGAGCGTGCCGCCCTCAGGCGTCTGCGCGCGCAGCCATTCCGCGTCGTCGCGAGTGTAGACGTCGAGCGGCAGCAGGCGCTGCATCGTGCCGTCCACTTCGAGGTCCAGCCATTGTCGGCTGAGCGCGGCGAACTCCAGGCGTTCGTGCTGGACGCAGGGAATGGGCTGATAGTCGGCGCCGTTCACCGCAGGTTGACGCCCGGCTGCGCGAAAGGCGCCCACGCCTTCGCCAGGGTGGCGCCGAGGCGTCCGGCCAGCCGCTCGGCGAGACTTTCGCGCGCGGTGTAGTCGACGATGTCCTCGGCCTTGATGACGTCGCGGGCAACCGACTCGACGGTGCCCAATGCATCGGCGAGACCGAGCTGGATGCTCTTTTCACCGCTCCACACCAGTCCGCTGAAGGTTTCCGGTGTTTCCTTCAGCCGCTTGCCGCGGCCCTCGCGCACGACGGCGATGAACTGGCCGTGGATTTCTTCGAGCATCTGCCGGGCATATGCCTGTTGTTCCGGGTCGGACGGCGAGAAGGGATCGAGAAAGCCCTTGTTCTTTCCCGCGGTGAGCAGGCGCCGCTCGACCCCGAGTTTCTCCATCGTCTCGGTGAAGCCGAAACCGTCCATCAGCACACCGATGGAGCCGACGATGCTGGCCTTGTCGACAAAAATCTTGTCGGCACCGGCGGCGACGTAATAGCCGCCGGACGCGCAGATGTCGTCCACCACGGCGTACAGGGGGATTTTCGGGTGCAGCTTGCGCAGGCGCCTGATCTCGTCGTGAATCTGCCCGGCCTGCACGGGACTGCCGCCGGGGCTGTTGATGCGCAGGACGACACCCTTGGTCTTCTTGTCCTCGAATGCGCTTTGCAGACTGCCGATGAGCGTGTCGGCGCTGGCCTGATCGGACGCGATCACGCCCTGCAGTTCGATGAGTGCAGTGTGCGCCTTGGGCAGCGTCACACCGTCGCCGCGAAACCAGCCCGCGGCAAGAAAAAGAACGATGAACAGATAGAGAAAACCGAGTGTCTTGAACAGGATGCCCCAGTGACGGGTGCGCCGCTGCTCGTTGATCGCGGCCATCGCGAGTTTTTCCAGCACCTCGCGTTCCCAGTTGGGGGGGGCGGGCTTTTCCGATTCGTTCATTCGTGTTCTTCCATCACATAGACGCGGCCGCCGCGTTCGACGACCGGCAGCGGTATCAGCCCGCGCCCGGCACAGCGCCCACCGACGCACGTGCCGCTCCCCGGATGGTACAGCGCGCCGTGCGTGGCGCAAATCAAGTATAGCCGGGAGTCGTCGAAGAACTCGCCTTCCTGCCAATCCAGTTCCTGCGGCAGGTGGCCGCAGCGGTTGAGAAAGGCGCGCGCCTCGCCCTCGAAGCGGACGGCGAAGGCCGGCTCGGGCCTCCCGTGGCACTTGATCTCGAAGCGCACCCCCCGTCCCGTCTCGATGAGATCGGCCGAGGCGCAGATCAGGCGTTCGCGGCAAGCCATGCGTGTACCTCGGCGAAGCTGTCGAGCAGTGCCAGTGGAGTATGCGGCTGCAGGTCGCCGGGCTCGTGAGCACCGTAGGTGACGCCCAGACTGGCGACCCCGGCGTTGGCCGCCATCAGGAGGTCGTGACTGGTGTCGCCGATCACCAGGGTGCGCGCGGGATCGACGTCGAGCTCGCCGATGAGTTCGAGCACCATCGCGGGATGCGGCTTGGAATGGGTCTGGTCGGCGCAGCGCGTGGCGGCGAAACACCCACCCAGCCCGCTCGATTCGAGCGCACGCGCCAGACCGATGCGGCTCTTGCCGGTGGCGACAGCAAGGGTGAACCCCTGCCCGGCGAGCGCAGGCACGCCAGCGTCGACGCCGGCAAACAGCGGGATGTCGACGTCGCGTCCGAGGTAATGGTGGCGGTAACGCTCGACCAGACGCGGATACGCATCGGTGGGCAGATCCGGCAGCAGGGTTTGCAGCGCCTGCGCGAGGCCAAGTCCGATGATCTGGCGCGAGGCACGCTCGGACGGCGCGGGCACGCCGATATCGAGGCACGCGCGCTGGATGGAGTCGACGATGACTCCGGCGGAGTCCATCAGGGTGCCGTCCCAGTCGAAGATCAGCAGGTCAAAGTGTTTGGGCATGGGTCAAGGTATCCAGAAAAGACGACAGGTCGGCGGGCAGGGGCGCTTCGACCGCCATGCGCTCGCCGCTGATCGGGTGGTCGAACACCAGCTTTGCGGCATGCAGGAACATGCGCTTGAGGCCCTGCTTCACCCACTGCCGGTTGCGTTCGAAGTCGCCGTATTTGTCGTCCCCCGCGATGGGAAAACCCAGATGCGAGGTGTGCACGCGAATCTGATGCGTGCGGCCGGTCTTCAGTTCCGCTTCCAGCAGAGTGAAATCGGAGAATTGTCGCAGGCGGCGGAAGACGGTGTGCGCGGCCTGCCCGTCGTCGCGTACCGTCACCCGCTTTTCGCCCTCGTCGGTGACGCGCTTGTGCAGCGGCAGTTTCACGTGCTGCACCGGGTTCGTCCAGCGCCCCGCAACCAGCGCAAGATAGCGCTTCTCGATGCGGCCCTCGCGCATCGCGGCGTGCAGACCGGTCAGCGCGCGGCGCTTCAAAGCGATCAGCAGCACACCGGATGTTTCGCGATCGAGCCGGTGCACCAGTTCCAGGTAGCGGCACTCGGGCAGTTCCAGGCGCAGTTGCTCGATCACGCCGCGCGATACGCCGCTGCCGCCGTGCACCGCCATGCCGGAGGGTTTGTCCAGCGCGATCAGGGCGTCGTCGCGATAGAGGACGTGCGGCAGCAGGCGGTTGGCCGAAGGCGGCAGCGTCAGCGTGGCTGGCTGCGCCGGGGCAGCCGTGCGCACCGGCGGAATGCGTACCTCGTCGCCGGCCTGCAGGCGATGGCCGACGTCGACGCGGCCACCGTTGACGCGCACCTCGCCGCCGCGCACCAGCTTGTACAGCCGGCTTTTCGGCACGCCTTTGAGGCGCGCCAGCAGAAAGTTGTCGAGCCGCTGACCGTCGGCTTCATCGCCGACCTTGACACGCCTGACCGAAATTTTCTCTAAGTCCTTCATTTGCCTATATACTATTGCCGGTTCAGGCCCTGACTTGCCTGCACATGGATTCCATGCCGGTTAAAACGCTCACCGGCCGCCGCCTGCCCGGCCCGTCTGGATTCCTGCTCCCCCGGCGCACCTCGAGCCGCGCGAGCAGTCGAAACCACCCGCCCCGCCAGTCGGCAAAGCAGCGATGTTATCAATGACGCGACAACCAGCATACGACATCGACGTTCACGCCCCGGGTTCAATCTCCGCGGCGGGAACCGGAAAGGCCGCCCGGCCACGCCGGCGACACTCTCCAGGAACAGGACACTTCGCCCATGCCCCGTCACACAACCCCATTCGTGATCGCATGAGCCGCTGATCCATCGGCGGCAGTCTGGCCTGTCCCGTATGCACGCGCGCGGGAGAAAAAATGAAGCGCATGCTTTTCAACGCAACCCAGGCGGAAGAACTCCGGGTTGCCATCGTCGACGGCCA
>JANJXF010000036.1 GCA_024709165.1 Thiobacillus sp.
CGGCCGTACTTGTTCATGCGGTCGCGTTCCACCTGGATGCCGGCGGGCGGGCCGCCGCAGGTCTTGACGTAGGCGATCGGGAAGCGCACGTCTTCCAGACGCAGGGCGCGCAGGGCCTTGAAGCCGAACACGTTGCCGACCAGCGAGGTCAGCACGTTGACCACGGAGCCTTCTTCGAACAGGTCGATCGGGTAGGCCACAAAGGCATAGAAGCAGGTGTCGTCGCCGGGCACGTCTTCGATGCGGTAGGCGCGGCCCTTGTAGTAGTCGAGGTCGGTCAACAGGTCGGTCCATACCGTGGTCCAGGTGCCGGTCGACGACTCCGCGGCCACGGCAGCGGCCACTTCTTCACGATCCACGCCCGGCTGCGGGGTGATCTTGAAGCAGGCCAGAAGATCGGTATCCAGCGGGGTGTATTCCGGGGTCCAGTAGGTCTGGCGATACTCTTTCACGCCAGCGTTGTAAGTCTTGACAGCCATGTTGCCTCCAAGCAGAAAAATATGGGGTTACGCGTCATGCCGGAACTGCTCATGCACGATGGACGCATCATGCTGCAGGAAAAACATAAATAACAGTCGATTTTTTCTATCAGATGCATAGACCATAATCTATGATGCTAGCTCAGCCACCTGTGAGTCCTTCGAACCCATGCGCCACCACACCACCTTCCGCCAGCTGGAAATTTTCGAGGCCATCGCCCGCCTTGGCAGCTTCACGCGCGCCTCCGAAGAACTCTTCCTCACCCAGCCAACGGTGTCAATGCAGATCAAGAAACTGAGCGAGGCGGTGGGGGTGCCGCTCCTGGAACAGGTCGGCAAGAAAATCCGCCTCACCCCCGACGGCCAGGAACTGGCGCTCGCCACACGCGAAATCTTCGACATCCTCGACCGCTTCACCATGTCGGTCGCCGAGCGGCAGGGCCTGAAGCAAGGACACCTCAGCTTGATGGCCATCACCACCGCATCGTATTTCGCGCCACGCCTGCTCGGCGAATTCGCCCGTCTGTATCCGGGCATCGACGTTTCTCTGCGCGTCACCAACAAGGAGCAGGTGCTCGCCAGCATCGCCGAGAACCTCGACGACCTGTACTTTCTCGGCCAGCCGCCGGAGGATATCGACGTCGTCGCCACGCCTATCATGGACAACCCCATTGTCGTGCTCGCCGCCCCCGACCATCCCCTCGCGCACAAGAAAAAAATCCCGCTGCAGCGTATCGCGCAGGAGCCCTGGCTGATGCGCGAAAAAGGCTCCGGCACACGCAACGCCATCGAGCGGCGCTTCGCGGAAGCCGACATCGTGCTGCGCCCACGCCTGGAGCTGGGCAGCAACGAGGCGGTCAAGCAGGCCATTCTGGCCGGCCTCGGCATTTCCGCGCTGTCGCGCCATACCCTCGCCCTCAACCAGCCCGACCAGTTCGCCGTGCTCGACGTCGACGGTTTTCCCATTCTGCGTCACTGGTATGCTGTCCATCCCAAAGGTCGCCAGCTGTCGGTGGTCGCGCGAGCGTTTCTGGACTACCTGCTCGGCAAGCGCCAGCCGGAGATCGACAGCAACACCCAATCACCTTGATACCCGCGACCTGTTCGCCTCGCCTGAAAGCGGGCCGCTTTCAGCCTGGAAACCGCCACCGGGCGCGCTCGATGGTGCGCCCGGCGGCAGTTTCCGGGATAATCCGCACGGAAGCCGGATTTCCCCATCAGGCGAACGGGCCGCAGCACCACGTGCCGTGCGTGACCGGTGCCTGACCCCGGAACACCGAGTTCGGTCCGCAAGCGAACCTCCTGCCGTCAAATGGAAAACCCGGGATGAACATCACCAATTTTGCCAATCTGCTGCAATCCGCCCGACAGCAGCCCGATCCCCAGCGCCTGCTCTTCGTCTTCACCCAGCCGGAATTGCCGCCCGAGCACAGCGCCGCGGAGGCGCGCCAGTTCCAAGCCGGAAAAGGGGGGGTACTGACGCCCAGGATGTGCGTCGACAAGACAGCGGACGAGCTGCGCGATTTTTCCGGGCTGCTCGAGGAATCAAACCGCACGGGCCAGGACTGGACGATCGTCTTCGTCGCGGGTCTCGGCGGCCACGGCGGGGTCATGCCGAGCAGCGATGACGCGCAGGAACCTCTGAAACGCATGATCGCCTCGATCCAGAACGGCATGGTCGAGAGTTATCTGGCGTTCGACCGCAGCGGGAACCTGGTGCGCTTTTCCTGAGCGGGCGCATTTTTCCGCAACTGCATTCCCAACGACGGCACCGGATCAACGCTTCATATCGTCGCGCGATTCGGACAGGGCGATGCGCTGATTCAACCGGCGCAGGTCACGCCTGATCTGGGTGAGTGCGATATCGGTAAACAGCGCACGCAGGATCAGCACCACGATCGCTACGAGAAACAGCAGGGCCGGCGAGTAGGCAATGCCCGCCGCCTGGCTGAGCCGGTCGATCAGGCCGGGCCAGATGCCGAACAACAGCGAGGCGGCAGCGACCGCGATCCAAAACAACCCCTGGCGCAACTGGATGTGATCGCGGCGGATCAGCGTGAGAATCGTCAGCGCAAGCCCGATGCCAAGTACGGCGACAACAAGGTAATAATCTTTCATGACTTGTGCGGTTTGGTATTCCAGCGCGCGAGGCACAACAGGGTGGTCTCCGCCATGTAGCGGCCGACGCTCCACCACGAGTAGAACACCCGCGATGCGCCGAACTGCCGCGGGCTCATCTCCACCGGCACTTCCTGTACACGCAGGCCGGCGCGGTGCAGAAGAAGGAGCACGCCGATGTCCTGATAATCGAGCAGCGTCGCTTCGCCGCGTGCCAGCAACTGGCAGGCCTTGCGATTGTAATAGCGGAAGCCGGAGGTGAGGTCCTCGAAGGCGAATCCGGTGAGAACGCGAAAATAGCACCAGGCCAGGTGCCGCAAGAAACTGCCACGCGCGGGATAGGCGCCGATGACGACATCGGCCCCTGTGGCGGCGGCATCCAGCAGGCGCGCAAGCTCGGCCGGTTCGTGCTGACCGTCCGCGTCCATCGTCACCACAGCTGTATAACCCTGGCGCACCGCGTAACGAATGCCGGTCTGCATGGCGCCCCAGGCGCCCTGCCGCAACGGCGGCTGCAGCACCGTCGCCCCCGCCTCCACCGCCAGCCGGGCCGTCTCGTCGCGACTGCCGTCGTCGATCACGAGCACATCGGTGTCGTACCGCGCGCGCACGCGAGTGACCACATCCGCGATGCTGGCGGCCTCGTCGAGTGCGGGAATGATCACCAGCAGCCGCTCACGCCGCGACGATTCGGCAGCCGGGCGATCGTGCTCCGGGTCGATGCGCGCATACAGCCGGCGCAGCGCTCGCGCGGACGTGGCGATGTCGAATTCGGCGACGAAGCGGGCGCGGCTGGATGCGCCGAGGCGAGCGCGCGTCAGTGTATCCGCGCACAGGCCGGCAAGCGCTGCGGCAAGTGCTCTCACGTCGTCGACTGGCACCAGCACGGCGTTGTCGTCCTCGCGCGCAACCCAGGGCACGCCGCTGCCGGCCAGACGGGTGGCGACGAGTGGCTTGCCGTAACGCATCGCTTCCATGAGCACGATGCCGAAGGCCTCGGTGCGCTCGCGCGAGGGCAGGCAGAACACGTCGCAGGACGCGAGCAGGCGTTGGCAGGTGGCATCGTCGGCCTGGCCGAGCAAGCGGATGTGCGGGGGCCGGCCCAACTGCTCGAGCAGATGTTCCAGGCGCGGCCGCTCCTCGCCCTCGCCAACGATCGCCAGCTCGACCTCCCTCAGTCCGCCGACCGCCGAGATCAGCGTGTCGAAGCCCTTGTAATAGGTGAGTCGGCCAATCGCCAGCACGCGCAGACCGACGCGCGGCCACGGCCCCCCGGTTTCCTCTTCCGGCACGTCGGGCAGGCGTGCGGGATCGACGCCGAGCGGGATCGCCTGGGCCTTGTGACGCACGCGCCGCAGTGGCCGGCTACTCTCAAGATAAGCCGCCGAGGTGGCGACGACGGCGTCGGCACGCTCCAGCACGGCGCGTTCGAAGATTCGGTAGAACGGGTAGGCGAGCCGTAGCGACCAGGGAAAGCGGCCAGTCTCGATGTCGGCGTGCCAGTGCACGACCCAGGGCAGACGCCGCGCCGACGGCAGCGCCAGCGCGGCGAACGCGCTGGGATTGGGCAGGTGCAGGTGCAGCACCTCGGGGGCGTGACGGCGGATCGCGCGCGCCAGCCACAACGGAAAAGCCGGGCTGATCGGCGCAAACAGCAGGCGGAACCACACCGGGCAGCGCATCAGCCAGGGTGGATCGCGGCGGGTTCGGGCTGGGGTATCCGCATGGCACAGCACCGTCGGTATGTCGCCAGCCGCCCGCTGCGCCTGCACCAGATCGCCCAGATAGCGTTCCATGCCGCCCGGGACCGGCGGATAGAACTTGCCAAGATGAAGGATGCGCATGCGCCCGGACCCGCGCTATGGCATCGCCCTGATGCGGTCGCGCCATTGCAGCAGCATCGGGTTGTCGGGCGTCAGGCGGATGGCATGCTCGATGTCGACCAGCGCCTCCGCCTTGTTGCCCATCCCGTGGTTGGCGAGCGCGCGGCCATAGTAGGCCTGACCATCCGGAGCCTCCGCGATGAGCTGGCTGAACAGCGCATGGGCACGCCCGTAGTCGTGCTTGACCACCAGCGCGAGGCCGAGGTCGATGCGTGCCCTCGAATGATGCGGGTCCAGCTTGAGCACCGCCTCAAGATCGGCGATCGCGTCGTCGACCCGACCCATCTCCAGAAGCACTCTGCCCTTCAGCGCGAGTACCATCTCGCGCCGCAGCACCGGCGATGTCTCCCCGAGAACCTGCTCGAACTGCTGCAGGGCTTCCGGCAGCCGCCCGTTCGCGTGCAGCGCGACGCCGTACTGATAGCCGAAGCCGGGGAAATCGTAACCCAGCTGCTTCGCCTGTTCGTAGGCCTGCAAGGCATCGGGGAAGCGGTTGGCCTCGAACAGCAGCGAACCCATGTTGAACATGCCCAGCCCCTTGTCGCCGAGGCTGGAAGACATGCGGAAATCCGCGAAGGCCGCGTCCGTCCGGTTCTGGTCGAGATAGAAGTCGCCGCGATTGAGGTAGGCGAACCAACGTCCCACCGCACGCGGGTCGTCCGGCAGCTTCGCGATGGCGTCGCTCCACACCCGCTCGCGGCTGGACAGCGAATCGACGCGGTCGAGTGCCTGCCACGCGAACAGCGCGGCCAGCGCCACGCCGATGACCCACAGCAGGCGGCCGGACAGACCGTGGAACGCGAAGAACACCAGTCCGGGCACGCCAATCGCCCACAAGTAGCCGCGGTACAGCACGAACGGATCCTGCACCCACACCGTGGCGAATTCGGTGACGAACAAGAGCGCGGGCAGCAGCAGCGAAATCCCCAGGAGGGCGCGCCAGTCGCGGTAGCGGATGAGGAGGAAGAAACCGCCGGCAAGCACCGCCAGATAGCCGATCGCACCGAGCACCTGCGGGAACGCGGCGAGACTCACAGGGAACGGCGGGCGCAGGTCGATCGACATCCAGCCCGCATACGGCAGCAGCCAGAAGAAACCATACTTGAAGAACAGCCACGCCTGGTTGAAGATGCTGAGCGGCCAGGCGTGCCGTTCCACGTCCGGCCCCAACGTCGCCAGTTGCGCAAGGAACACCTTGGAGAACTGGTCGAAGGGATTGCCGAGGATCTCGCCGTATCGCAAGGCCAGCACCGCGCCGGCGACGCCCACCAGCACCGCCCCCGCGCCGCCGATCAGCGCCAGCTTCTTCAGCGACGGCCGCGCCACCAGGATGTACACCGGCAGCGCCGCCAGCGGCGCCATCAAGGCGTGTTCCTTGGACATCACCGCGAGTACGTAACAGGTCAGCGCCGCCGCGAACGAGCCCTTGCTGCCGGTCCGCACACCACGGGCGAACTGCCACAGCCCCAGCGTCACGAACAGCGTCGCCATGAGGATGGAGCGCTGGATGAGATACGCCACCGCATAGACCGCGACCGGGTTGAGTGCGAAAAAGGCGACCGCAAGGCCCAGTGCCGGCGACTGGTGATAGGGCACGCCCGAAGCGTCGTCCTCCGCCGGCACGATCGCCCGCAGGATTTCCCGGTAGAACGCCCACAAGGCCAGTACCACGCCGACGTGAACGAGCAGGTTGAACGCCCGCTGGACGGCCCAACTTTCACCGAACAGCGCCTGCACCCATACGAAACTGCCGTAGGACAGGGCGCGCGGCTGCCACTGCACGAGCGAGCCGTACACGCCGAAGATGCGCCCGTCGGTGAGCGCCCCGTCGTCGAAGATCAGCGGGTTATTCAGCGCGGGCAGGTAGATCCCAGCCAGCACGACCAGCACCACCGCCAGCCAGGCGAACCTGCCGATTCTGTCATTGATGTTCATGGACTCCCCAGGCCCGAAATCTTGCTGCACCCCTGGCCAAGCCTTTGGCGCAAATCAGTGATTTTCGCATGGATGGCCGCGATACGAAATTTTTCGCCTGCGCGGTGCAGGAATCGGCCATCCGCTTGCCAAGTCTCTCATTCGCACCTACTGTAGGCAGTATCACTACTTGATCGGGTATTCTCATGGAAGAAGTTGTATCGGCAGCGAACGCCAACCGAAAATTCTCCCTCATCCTGCGCAACGTGCGCGAAGGCCACAGCTATGTCGTGACGAGCCACGGGCGACCCGTGGCGCGCATCGTTCCCGCCGACAAACGCGAAAGCGTGGTGTCCGGCGCACGCGCGGCGCTGTTGGCGCGCCTTGAGCATCAGCCTGTCGTCCATGCCGGGCGCTGGACACGCGACGCGCTTTACGAGGACGACGAAGGGTGAAGGTCGCACTCGACACCAACATCCTTGCCTATGCGGAGGGCGTCAACGACATCGAGAAACGGGATGCCGTCCTCAAACTGGTTCGCAGTCTGCCGCAAGAAGCGGCCATCATCCCCGTTCAAGTGCTTGGAGAGCTGTTCAACGTCCTCACGCGCAAGGCCGGCAGGTCGCGGGCCGAGGCGCGTGAGGCGCTGCTGAGCTGGCGCGACACCTTCCCGGTCGTCGAGACCACGCCCGAGGGCATGCTGGCGGCGGCCGACCTCGCCACCGACCACCAACTCGGCATCCGGGACGCGGCCGTCCTCGCCGTTTCTTCGCAGGCCGGTTGCCGATTGCTTCTGTCCGAAGACCTCCAGGACGGCTTCACATGGGGCAGTGTAACGGTCGTGAATCCCTTTGCCGCTCCGCATCACGCCTTGCTGGAATCCTTGTTGGGCGAAAACGGCGCATAGGCACAGTCCATTCTTCGGCCGCATCCACCCGCAGTCAGCACTGACCGGCCCGCTCAGCGCCGACTCCGTTGCAAGTAGCCGGCGATCGACCTGAACCACACCGAATAAGGCTGCGCGAGCCACCACTTCAAGGGCACGCGCCCATGGTACTTGCGCACGACCCACATGGCCTCTTGATAATGCCGGCGGCGCTGGGTCCGGGTCTTGGTGTCAACGTGCTCTCGGTTCACTGCAACGAAATCGTCGACAAAACGCAGCGGGCCCTTCGACCTGTACAAATGCCACCACAAGTCGTAGTCCAGCGCCATGTGCAGGGTCTCGTCCAGACCGCCCACCACCTCCCACGCGGAACGCCGGATCAGGGTCCCGGGCTGGGAAATGATGCAGCGAAACGCAAGTCGGTTCTCGTTGAACGGTTCCACCCACACGGGCTTGCGCTTTCCGGACTTCTCCGCAACGTCCCAGCAGCGCCCATACACGGCCGGCGCTTCCGGATGCCGTTCCAGTTCGGCAACAAGTCTTGCCAAGCCTCCCGGCAAGTACCAGTCGTCACTGTTCAGCCAGCACACATAGGGGGCGCTGCCCCGCGCGATGCCTTCGTTGATCGCCGCAGCCTGACCCGCGTCGGGATGGCTGCGCCACCCCGCGAGCCGATGCGCCCACTTGCGAATGACGTCGAGCGAATTGTCCGACGATCCGCCGTCCAGCACGAACACCTCAACTGGGATTTCCTGATCAAAGATCGACGCCAGTGCATCGTCGAGGAAGCGTCCCTGGTTGAACGAGGGGACGGCGATCGTTACCAAGGGTTCTACCATATAGCCCGCGCCACCAGTTCTCCAACCGCTTTTCGGAATTGATTTCCGCGGCGGGAGCGCTCAAGTGCTCATCTGACGGACGTCGCCCCGCACCCGCTGTTATCTGCAACCCAACTGCGCCTTGTCCATCAGATTGTTCGTTGATATATGTAAACAAAACCTTTTCCGGAAGCTATCGTTTTCATAAGCCGGTACTCCGGATGCTGCGCAACAAGTGAATGAGTAAATGTCAAGAGCTTATTCGATGGCATGCCGGATCTGGCAACCTCCGTACCCTCCGAAGCGGCAATAACGATATCGGCATTCTCGATGGCTCGACCAAACACCTCACGCGGATCTTCTTCAGCGGGGCGAAAAAACCAGGAGCTCACATGCATTGAGGTGATCCCCTGTTTTTTCAAATTGAACGACAAGACATCTCTGTTCAAAAATCCCGTGAATGTCACGAAGACAGACGTAATCTCCGGATTCTTCCCAGCAAGTTCCGATAGATGATCGCCCACTTCCCGTATGGTGCGACGGACGTCCTGCGCCTGTTCGCCGCTGCGAAGCCCAAAAAAGCCAGCGGGCTGAATGGACAGCATGCCGCCGACGAACAGCGCGACCATCACAGGCCTGGCAATCCAGGCCGCCTGCCTCTGTACAACTTCAGCGAAGATTATAATGGTCAGAATCATCCAGAGTGCCTGGAAACCGACACCAAGAAAATGCGTCTTCACCACATTGGCGGCCACCACCAGATAAGCCGCCGCAGTCGTGCCTAGCACGACAAACAACCGCAAGCGTGTCAATCGGTCAATCTTGCCGTGAAAAAGAACAAGCATCAACAAGGCTGCGCTGGCCAGCCAGACATGAAAACCCAGCATGAAACGTCCCCCATGTCCCAGAAGATAGAACCCGGCGTGTTCGATCCATTCCATGTCGACCGCCCAGATCGCCTTGTCGCGCACGACAGCGTTCCATGTGTAGTTCAGCACGCTACGACCTGCCAGCACATAATACGGCAGGGCGCATACGGCACCAATGGCGAAGATCGTAGCAGCCCTCTTCAACCCTTCTTTCGGTATCCGGCGAAGGGCAATCAGCAGCGCAACATTCGATAGCGACAAGCCAAGACCGACCATCGCAACCGTATACAGTGCAGCCGATGGTTTTCCCCACAAGGCCGCCGCAAAGAGCAAACCGGCCCCCATGACCTGCCGCGTGACGCGAGACTCTTCGCGCGCGGTTACGGCGTACACGCCGAGTACGACGCAAGCCGCAGTCAAAATACCTACGGTGATATCCGGTCGAAATTCAACAATGGAGGCGCCAAGCATGGGGAGCGTCAACACGTACACAAACAACGCCCAGCGTCCATGGCGAAGATTCCGCGTATACGCCAGCAGGCCAAGCAGCACAGCGAATGGAATCCACACATTGGTCACATAAGGCGCCCAGTCCTGAATACCGAACGTCATATATGCAAGAAACGCCTGCGTCGCGATGATCGGGGCATGAGGGGGATTCGCTGCCGCATCGCGCACAACCTCCAATATATTGGTATTCGCAAAAACCAAATACCGCCGCGCAGCATCGTCGAAATAACTAACATCATCATAGCTCGGCACAAATGCCAACCTGCCGAACTCAAACGAGATCTTCAATCCCCAAGCCAGCAAGATCATTGCGCTCGCAAAAGCAAGAGCGAATTCCGTTTTTATACCAAACAAGCCAACCTGATTGTTATTCATTACCGATTATCTCGTGCTGTAGAAAAAATCCACAAAAATGATAGCCCTGCATTTGATGCGACCACTGCAAGCGCAGCCGCGCACTGTGCCCATATCAATGGCATCTCCAATGCCAACGCCGTTAACACGTAATTGTTAAGTGCATACCCTACTGCAACCATGACAACATACTTTGGCAAGCTCGCAATAACCGGGCGAGAATCTGAGAACACCCAAACGCGCTGAAGCAGATAGTTCATAGCGACTGCCACCGTGAACGCCAGTGCTCCCAACACACCCACACTCGCGCCGACCCACCGCAGGCCAGATCCAACAGCCAAATATACGGCCAGCGTCAAAAAACCCACTGTCGCATATCGCATTAATTTGGCAGCCGCGAGCCGTCTCACAGAATTGGCTTTCGCAGCACATAAGCTTGCGTCCAAAGCATCCATCTGAATGACGTGCCACCCATTCGCTTTTCCAATGCCTCTATCGCTCGCCCACCAATATTGCCTCCACACTCGGCCACAATTGGCACATAAAGACCAAACCTGCTTTCTTCGACAACCTCAAATCCAAGCTTACCAATTAGTGTTCGAAACGTGCGGGCACTGTGCAGACTGATATGCCCGGTCTCCAATATGGGCTCACGATAGATCTGCCGCACCACCTCGATCACGCCGGGAAGAAAAGCCACCTTGCAGGACAACTCCATAAGGCTGTAACGCTGGGGCGTCGTGACGATCGCAATTCCTCCTGGCTTGAGAATACGAAAAATGGTTTTCAAGGCCAATGCCGGCTCCGGAACATGCTCGAGCACCTCACTGCACAAGACCAACCCGAATGTCGCCTCACCGAAACCGGAATCCTGAATGTCATCCACAACAAGCTGCAAGCCCGGTAGTTGCCCCAATAGCGGCTCCATGCCGGACAGATATGCTGTCTCAATGTCGGCACCAACGACCTCTCCGCAATAGTGCACCAAAGCCGGTAGATAGATACCCGAGCCCGGCCCATATTCAATGGCGCGAGCAACCGGGATATCGCTGGCGTGGCTTTGTACAGCGTCAGTCACCCAACGCATACGATCGCGGTGCAGGCGCCGACGCGTATAGTTTTTCGACGAATAAATCGCCTGCTGCAGGTCCAACAATGGGTTATCATTCCGGCATGCCATTGGCAACTATCCTTAAAATTGCTCAAAAAATCTGGCGTACAATATATACAGGCCGCCGTTTGCTTTCTAGGTAAATACGTCCGATATATTCTCCCATGACACCGACCCCAATCAGTTGAACGCCTCCAAGAAACAGAACAGACACAATGAGGGACGCGTAACCCGGCAGTTCAATTCCGAGGATTACTGTTTTTACAAGAATGATAAAAGCGTAGACCAACGACACGAAGGCGATAGACAAGCCAATGTAAAGCCAAATTCGGAGGGGAGCCGTGGAAAACGATGTGATACCCTCAAGGGCGAAATTCCAAAGCTTCCAGCCGTTGAATTTGCTTTGGCCTGCCACCCGCGCTTCGCGTATATAGTCAATCACCTCGGTTCGAAACCCAACCCAGGCAAAAACACCTTTCATGAAACGCCTGGATTCCGGCAAAGCCCTTACTGCTGCAACCACCTTGCGGTCCATCAGACGAAAATCACCGACATTCTCTGGAATCGGCGTCTCCGATAGCCGATTGTGAATGCGGTAGAAAAAAGTTGCGGATATTCTTTTCAGCAATGAATCCGAGCGTCGATCATGCCGTCTGGCGAGCACGACCTCCGCACCCCGATACCACCTTTCTACCATTTCCGGTATCAACTCTGGAGGGTCCTGCAAATCAACATCGATAGGGATGACGGCGTCGCCCGAGGCAAGATCCAAAGCCGCGGTCAACGCAGCCTCCTTGCCAAAATTTCGCGACAGATCAATTATTTTAATTCGTGGAAACTGTTCCTTCTTTTTAAGAAGAAGCGGCAAGGTTCCATCAATGCTGCCATCATTAACGAATATGATTTCAGTGTCGCAGGCCAGGGAGTCAAGTATAGGAATCACCCGTTGTAAAAAATGCTCCACAACACTTTCTTCATTAAAAAGGGGGCAAACCAATGACACTTTGCCGTTATTTTTTATTTTTACATCTGGAATCATTTTAGTCATTTCCCCCGAGGGGGTCTCGTTTTCGCGTCCTCAGGACGCAGCGGATCCACCAGCCTTCAGCAGCCCTCGCTTGACATTAAACAGGGCGCCCCAGCCCTGTCAGCGCCCGCTGCCAAGCATCCACCGTCCGAGCAGCGCGTTCCACATCTGGCGGACAGCCGGCTGCGATCGCGTGACGCGAAAGCGCTTTTTCGCCGTGCGCTTATCTGCGGAAGAGTCGATGCGGACCTCACTTGGGTGACGCAACGGAAA
>JANJXF010000043.1 GCA_024709165.1 Thiobacillus sp.
GGGCTACTTCCTGATCGTGTCGGACTTCATCAGCTGGGCCAAGCACAACGGCGTGCCGGTGGGGCCGGGGCGCGGCTCGGGCGCCGGCTCGCTGGTCGCGTATTGCCTGTCGATCACCGACCTCGATCCGCTCAGGTACGATCTGCTGTTCGAGCGCTTCCTCAATCCAGAGCGCGTGTCGATGCCTGACTTCGATATCGATTTCTGCCAGGACGGACGCGACCGCGTGATTCAGTACGTCAAGGACAAGTACGGCCACGCCGCGGTGTCGCAGATCGCCACCTTCGGCACGCTGGGGTCGAAGTCGGTGATACGCGACGTCGGCCGCGTGCTCGACATGCCGTACACCTATTGCGACAAGCTCTCCAAGCTGGTGCCGGTCGAGGGTGTGAAGCCGGTGTCGCTGGCGAAGGCACTGGAGATGGAGCCGCAGCTGAAGGAGCGCCACGACCAGGAAGAAGAGGTGCAGGAACTCTTCGGGCTGGCCGGGAAGCTCGAGGACCTGACGCGCAACGTCGGCATGCACGCCGGTGGGGTGCTGATCGCGCCCGGCAAGCTCACCGACTTCTGTCCGCTGTACCGCGCCGAGGGCTCGGACGCGCTGGTGTCGCAGTTCGACAAGGATGACGTCGAGGCGATCGGCCTGGTGAAGTTCGACTTTCTCGGCCTGCGCACGCTCACCATCCTCGCCGAGGCGGTGCACTTCGTTCAGCGCCAGCCGGGTATGGAAGCCTTCCGCCTGGAAGATCTGTCACTCGACGATCCGGCGGTCTACAAGCTCTTCGCCGACGGCAACACCACCGCGGTGTTCCAGTCCGAGTCGCGCTCGGCGAAGGACCTGGAAAAGAAGCTCAAAGGCGACTGCTTCGAGGACATCATCGCGCTGATGGCGCTGAACCGGCCGGGGCCATTGGGGTCGGGCATGGTCGACGACTTCATCGTGCGCAAGAACGAGCAGCGCAAGACCGGTCGCGGCAAGGCGGAGTGGTACTTTCACCCGGATCTGGAAGATACGCTGAAATCGACCTACGGCATCATCGTCTATCAGGAACAGGTGATGCTGGTGGCGCAGATTCTCGCCGGCTACAGCCTCGGCGGCGCCGACCTGTTGCGCCGCGCGATGGGCAAGAAGAAGGCCGAGGAAATGGCCAAGCAACGCGAGATTTTCCTCGCCGGCGCCAAGGGGCGCGGGGTCGGCGATGCCGTTGCGGGACGCCTGTTCGACCTGATGGAGAAATTCGCCGAATACGGCTTCAACAAGTCGCACTCGGCGGCCTACGCGCTGGTTGCCTACCATACGGCGTGGCTCAAGGCACATTACCCGGCCGAGTTCATGGCGGCGACGATGTCCTCGGAAATGTCCGATACCGACAAGGTGCGCGTGTTCTACGAGGACTGCCGCGCCAACGGTCTGGCGATGCTGGCGCCGGACATCAACCGTTCCGGCTACCGCTTCGAGCCCGTCTCCACAACTGAGATCCGCTACGGCCTGGGTGCGGTCAAGGGCAGTGGCGAGGCGGCCATTGCTGCGATCGTCGCCGAACGTGAAGCCAACGGCCCGTATAATGGCTTATTCGACTTGGTACGGCGGGTCGACAAGCGTTATCTCAACCGCCGCGTGCTGGAAGCGCTGGTGAAGGCGGGTGCGTTCGATGCGCTCAACGACCACCGCGCGAGCCTGATGGCCTCGGTCGGGGCGGCACTGGAATCCGCTGACCGCGCCGCGCGGAGCGGCGGACAGGCGGGCCTGTTCGGCGACGTGCTGGAAGGCGGCGAGGAACTGGTCGATGTGCCGCGCTGGCCCGAGTCCGAGCAATTGGCGCAGGAAAAATCCGCGCTCGGTTATTTCTTCAGCGGTCATCCGTTCACCGCTTACGAGGCCGAGGTGGCGGCTTTCGCCCGGCGCCGCTTCGACAGCCTGGAACCCGCACGCGAACCGGTGACGCTGGCCGGTGTCGTCGTCTCGCTGCGCACCCAGATGACCCGGCGCGGCAAAATGGTCATCCTGCTGCTCGACGACGCCACGGCACAGGTCGAGGTGGTGGTGTTCAACGAGCTGTTCGAGCAGACCCGGCACCTGCTGAAGGAGGACGCGCTGCTGGTGATCGAGGGCAAGGTCAACCGCGACGACTACTCCGGCGGCGTGCGCATCACGGCGGAACGCATCGACGACCTCGCCGGGGCGCGCACGCGCTTCGCGCAGGGCTTGGTGCTGGCATGCAACGGCCAGTCCTGCGGCCGTACCCTGGGCGAGTTGCTCGCGCCGTACAAGACGGAGGAGGGTGGCTGTCCGGTGTGGATCGAATACCGCAACCGCGCGGCGCGCTGCCGTGTGCGTCTGGGAGACGGCTGGCGCGTGCGCCTGGACGACCGGTTGATCGAATCGCTGGGAGACTGGCTCAAGCCCGAGGCGGTGAGTGTGGTGTACTGACGCGTGTAGCGGGTTGGTCCCGGATTGTCCATTTGCCGGCAGAGGCACACGTTCGGGGCGGTCGAGGGCGTCGGCGCGGACAATCGTGGCGGGGCGCCGGCGCGTGGAGGGTGCCAATTCACCGGGATTGCACTCACGGACTGCCCCGTGGGGTGCGCCTCCAGGGGTCGGGGGTTTGGAGCGCCGTCTCGCCCCGGTGGGGCGGCAGTTCGGCCCTCGTTTCGCCCCGTGCGCGGTACGTCCGACAGGCCACACGCATCCAATGGATAATCTGGGTTGATACGAAAAGACCACGCGGCAAGACACAATGGCGCTTGACATGCATAGAGGAATATTAGAGAATTCTAATAACACTGAGGCGCCGCAATGGGTCTTGGTGTTGTCTCCTCCAATCCTCCTCCTTTGGTGGATACTCTGCCCGGCTCCCCCGAGTCGGGCATTTTTTTTGGTTTTCAATTCGATGCATCACGCCACGCGATGGTGCCGCTGCAACATGGCGCGCCAAGGGCGGGGTCGAGAGAGCTGATCTGGAACGAAAAGACTACGTCATAATAAAAAGTATTGTTGACATACATTTATTTTATGTAAGACAATCGTTTCAACGCTGCGGCTCTGCAAAGAGTCTTGGTGTTATTTCCTCAGATCCTCCTCTGCTGGATGTTTTGCCCGGCTTTCCCCAAGTCGGGCATTTTTTTGCATGTGAGCGGTGTGGTGCCGCACAGGAGATGCCGGATGCCTGTCCGGGTGTGGAACTGGCGCCAGGCGGCGCGGCCGGCGGGCAGCGCGCCGCGGCCCGCCGGCAAGGCTGGGCAAGGCACGACCGACGCTGCGCTGCGCCGGGATGGTCATTCGCCGGCTGTCAGCCGCTGCCGAACAGCAGGACGAGCGCGCCGATCACGCCGAGGCAGAGTGCGCAGGCCAGCAGAAATTTAACCGGATTTGGCATGTACCTGCCCCAGGTAGACGAATAATTGGAGAAAACTACGGCAGTGCACGTGCACGATTGACGTCGAGTGCGCAGTCGAACGGCGGCTGGTCCTTCATCGTGAGGGCGAGTGCGTAGGCCGTGGCCGGTCGCATGCTCACCACGACCATGGCGATGCCGGATATCCGGCACATGGCCGCCAGGCTCGACAGCCAGGCGAAGTACAGACTGTCGATCACGGGGACGTTCTTCAGATCGTACAGCAGACGTCGCGCGCGCATGCGCTGCAAGGTGCCGGCCAGCGGCACCAGGTAGGCATCGGGGTCGCCGGGGTCGAACCCGTCGGCCGGTTCCAGCAGGACGCAGCCTTCGCCGATCGGCGTCAGGTGCATGCCCCGGACCATGGTCATCTGCGTGAGTCCCGTTCGGCGGTCAGTGAAGCGGGCCGGAGGCGGTCTGCACGCTGACGCCGAGCAGGGCGAAGGCTTCCTTGAGGCCTTCCGACAATGTCGAGCGTGTGGAGACCATCGACAGGTCGATGTTGAGGCTGGTGATCGCCCGCGCGATTTCGGGACGGATGCCGGTGAGGATGGCCTTGGCGCCCATCAGGCCGACGGCGCGAATCATCTGGATCAGGTGGTGGGACACCTGGGAGTCGATTGCCTGTACGCCGGTGACGTCGATCACCACGACACGGGCGCGGTCCTTCTCGATGCGCGCGAGCATGTTTTCCATCACCGACATGGTGCGCGAGGAGTCGAGGGTGCCGATGATGGGCAGGGTGAGCACCCCGTCCCAGATTTCCGTGATCGGTGTAGACGTGTGCTTGAGTTCTTCCTGCTGCGCCTGGATGGTGCGTTCCTTTTCCGCAAGGTAGATGTGGAAAACGTCGAGAATGATGTCGTTGAACACCGAGGCGAGCAGCAGCAGGATTTCGCGGGTCTGCTGGAAGCCGAGTGTGGCGTCCGACTCCAGGTTGTGCAGGAAGACGTCCTGCATGAAGTGGATGTAGCGGACGAACTCTTCCAGGTTGCCGCCGCGGATCTGGATCTGCTGCGAGAAGTTGCTGAAGAACTGGCGCAGTGCCTTGTATTCGCTGCCGCGCCGGTCGATGCGCTCGCTGGCCTGCAGCAGCAGCACGAACAGCTCGAGAAATTCCAGGCTGTAGTCGTTGATCTCGTCGATGGTGAGCAGGTTGCTCTGGCCGAAGATGTTCTGGCCGCGCTTCTCGATGTCCTGCGAGATGGTGGCGACCTTGGTCATCATTTGCTCGATGAGCAGCTGATTGGTGCTCCGGGTCGCCTTGGGATCTGCTTTAGGGTTTCTGGCCATGTTCCTCGTCCTTTATCGGTGTCGTCCGTATCACGAATATGGATTTGTCGTCATTGTTGCGTGTTGCCACGTTGCCAAGCAATAGGGCGACGAGTTGCGGGTGCAGACGCCACAATCCGGGGTAGGTGTTGAGCGTCCAGTTCCTGCGCAGGCCGTCGGAGCCGGTGATGAAGAGGGCCTGCTGCGGGAAGGGCTGTTCCATGATCTCGAACGAGCGGTGCTCGTGCCCCAGCACGCCCGGGGCGAAGTTGAGCACGCGACGTTCACCGTTGCAGACGAGGAATGCGCCCATGTCGCCGACGCCGCAGATGCGCAGCATGCGGGTCTGGAAATCGATCTCGCAGGCCATGGCAACCGCTCCGCGGCCGCCGCGCAGCCGGCGCGACAGGGTCTGCAGCGTGCCGTCGAGCGGAGTGAGCGGATCCAGCACCCTGTCGGCGCCGATCAGCGCCTCGGCCGCTTCCTTGCCATGTCCGAGGCCGTCGGCGTGCAGCCACCTGATGCCATGGCCGGCCGGCAGGACGCAGATGCAGTCGCCGTTGTACACGTCGTCCTGGTAGGCACGCAGGAAGTGGCCATATTGGAACGACCGCTCGCCGGGGTTCTCGGCGGCGTGAAACCGCACCCAAACGGCGGTGCCGTGCCATGGCGACTCGTGCGCCAGCCCCTGTGGCAGGGTGTAGAACTCGCACTCGGAAGACAGTCGCTGGATGGCGCCCAGACCCTTGCCCATGGTGCCCGATGTCGTGAAACCATCCTGCAGGGCCGCCGGCAGGTTGGCGATCCCCGGACCGTAATCGAGCGCGAACAGGTCGAGCGCGGTGAATTCGCCGTTGACATGCTCCCACACCTGCACCAGGCCACGGCGCCCGGCGTATTTCAGCTGGTTGGTGACGATCTCGTTGCACACCAGTTCGATGCGTTCGCGCATGGCGTCCTGGAAGCCCATGCGGCGCGAAACGGCGCGCAGTTTCGAGCGCAGCAGCACCTGGCTGCTGTCGTCGGAGATCGGCTGGTCGAGCAGAAGCTTGGTCGTCAATTGTGTGCCGTCGCCTCGGCGGTGACGTCGTTCTCGGTTCTGGACTGGCCGCGCCCGCGGCGCTTGGCCTCGTAGAGTGCGGCATCGGCACGTGCCACCAGGGTGTCGGGTGTGTCGCCGGCGCGGCACTGCGCGATGCCGATGCTGACCTTGCCGTTCATGCCTTTCAGCACTTTGCCGGCGATACGCGCGGACGTTGCGAGATCGCAGAAGGCGATGGCGGCAAACTCATCGCCGCCCATGCGGCATGGAATGTCCACGTGCTCGCGCACCGAGTGGCGCATGGCGGCCGCCATTTTCTTGAGATATTCGTCGCCGTATTGATGGCCGTGGGTGTCGTTGATCTGTTTGAAGTGGTCGAGGTCGAACAGGATCAGGCACATCGGTTCGTGCTGCCGCTGGCTGCGCAGCAGGGATTCGCGCAGGCGAATGTCGTAGGCACCACGGTTGTACAGGCCGGTGAGCGCATCGGTCTCGGCGAGCCGGATCGAGGCTTCGAGCTCGTGTTTCTTTTTTTCCAGTACGGTTTCCATCGCGGCGATCTGCGCCTGGGCATCGTCCATGAAACGGTCGAGATCCGCGCGGATCTGCTGGTTGCGCCGTTTCAGCAGCTCGGGGTCGGCCGATTCGCTGGCGAAGCGCAACTGTTCGGCAAGCTGATCCACGAGCTGGACCGTTGGCGTGACCGGCAGCATGCTGATGCCGAAGCGCTTGCCGAACCATTCGACGAAGACCGCGCGGTCCTCTATCATGAACTGGACATCGAGTGTGGATGCGGTGGTCAGCGCATCGTTGCGCAGGGCGTCGAGCAGCAGCGCGACGCGCGCCGAGGCGGAAAAGACATCGCCGCCCAGTGCACTGACGGCATCGACGACAAAACGCGCCAGCCGCTGCCGGTCGGGCTCGACGAGGAGAGACAGCGACAGCAGGGGTTTGGCGTCCGTATCCAAGGGCATCCCGCTCGAGGCGACTCGAACATTCTAGATGAAATCCATCGCTTCGCGCCGGTATTGTTGTGGCGAACCGACACCCGCCTGGCGCGAGATCAAGGTTCTTTGTCCGATGCGCGTGGGCGCGCAGCAAGAACAAAACGGCGATGTAGCGGTTAAACTTTAATTCCTGTAATTTCCATGCGCGCGGGAGGCTTGCCATGAGACGGGTGAAAATGATCGGGTTGGCCCTGTGCCTGGGCAGCATCGCGCTGCCGGCGCCAGCGCAGGACATGGCGCCCGCGCTGTCGAACCGCACGCTGGTGAAGGTCGGTCCGCGCGTGCACTACAAGGTCGTATACGACGTTCACACGACCGAAGTGGCGGCGGGGATCAACCGCGGTCTTTACTACGCGCGCGGGCTGATCGAGGCCTTTGGCAAGCAGGGCGTGAAACCCGCGCAGCTCGGCATCCACCTGGTGCTGCACGGCGATGCGGCGCATTTCCTCCTGATCGACGAGACGTACCGCGACGTGGTCGGCGATCCCTTCGCGGTGAACCTCAACGCCAAGATTACGCAGGATCTGCTGAACCTCGGGGTGAAGGTGGAAATCTGCCACAGCACGATGCGCTCGAAAGGCTGGACTGCCGATGACGTGCTGCCCGGGGTGGCGATCGTGCACGACGGCTACACGCGGCTCATCAAGCTGCAGAACGACGGTTACGCGTATATCGGCGGATTTTGAGTCGCCGGCATCGCGGGTTTCATGCTAACGATCATGGTGGTTGGCGCCACCCCTGATGATGAAAGAGACTTCGGGGTGGAAGGTGGCGGGAAGAGGTCGCAAAAGTTTTTGGCGGCTCGATCCCGCAGCTAACGTGACCCGCTGGACTGACTCGCACCCCGGAT
>JANJXF010000093.1 GCA_024709165.1 Thiobacillus sp.
GTGCTGGCGGATCATGCCGCGCGTGTCGCGACCGTAGGAACCGGCCTCGGAACGGAAACACGGTGTGTGGGCGACGAACTTCAGCGGCAGCGCCTCGGGCGGCACGATCTCGTCGCGCACCAGGTTGGTCACCGGCACTTCGGCGGTGGGGATGAGATAAAGCTTTTCCGAATCCGTGCGCGGGACTGGAAACAGATCCTCCTCGAACTTCGGCAAGTTTCCGGTGCCGCGCAGCGAGTCGGCGTTGACCAGATACGGCACGTAAACTTCCGTATAGCCGTGCTCGCGCGTATGCACGTCGAGCATGAACTGCGCGAGTGCGCGGTGCAACCGTGCGAGCCCGCCCTTCATCACGGTGAAGCGGCTGCCGGTGATCTTCACCGCCGCCGCGAAGTCGAGCTGCGCCAGGCCCTCGCCGAGGTCGACGTGGTCGCGCACCGGGAAGTCGAAGATGCGCGGCGTGCCCCAGCGGCTCACCTCGACGTTGGCGGTTTCATCCTTGCCGACCGCGACCGATTCGTGCGGCAGGTTGGGCACCCCCATGAGGGTGTCGTCGAGTTCGCTCTGCAATTCGCCGAGGCGTGTTTCCAGCGCCTTGAGCTCGTCGCCCAGCCCCGCCACCTCGGCCATCACCGCCGTGGTGTCCTCGCCCTTGCCTTTGAGCATGCCGATCTGCTTCGACAGCGTGTTGCGGCGGCTTTGCGCGTCCTGGGTGCGGGTCTGGATCGTCTTGCGCTCCGTCTCCAGCGCCTCGAAGCGCGCGGTGTCGAACTGGAAGCCGCGTGCCGCGAGGCGCTCGGCGACTTGGGCTGCATCCTTGCGCAGCAGCTGGATATCAAGCATGGGAGTATCGGGTCAGCGCCAAAAGCGCCATTTTCGCCGATCGCCCCGGCTTCCGGCTAGGGGCGGACGCGAAATTAAGCTGCCTCGACCATCCCGACCGCCTCCTCGACATCGACCGCGACGATACGCGACACGCCCGCTTCCTGCATGGTGACGCCGGCGAGGTGCTGTGCCATTTCCATGGTGACGCGGTTGTGGGTGATGAAGAGGAACTGCGTCTGCTCGGACATGGCCTTGACGAGATTGCAGTAGCGCTCGGTGTTGGCGTCGTCGAGCGGGGCGTCGACTTCGTCGAGCAGGCAGAACGGCGCCGGATTGAGCTTGAACATGGCGAACACCAGCGACAGCGCAGTGAGCGTCTTTTCGCCGCCCGAGAGCAGATGGATGGAGGTGTTCTTCTTGCCGGGCGGCTGCGCGAACACCTGCACGCCGGCGTCGAGCAGTTCCTCGCCAGTGAGGATGAGGCGCGCCTGACCGCCACCGAACAGCAGCGGGAACAGTTCGCCCATGTGCCGGTTGACGGTGTCGAAGGTGTCCTTGAGGCGCGCACGCGATTCCTGGTCGATGCGGCGGATCGCGTCTTCCAGGGTGGACACCGCCTCGATGAGATCGGCGGACTGTGCGGCGAGGTATTCGCTGCGCTCCTGCGCCTGGACGAGTTCTTCCAGCGCGGCGAGGTTGACCGCGCCGAGTCCGGCGATCTCGCCCTGCAGCCGGTTGATCTCGGCCTGCAATTGAGCGGGCCTGGGGCTGTCGGCCAGCCCGGCTTCGAGGCTCGCCTCGTCGGCGGCGGCCTCGCGCAGGTGCAGTTCGAACTGTGCCTGCATGAGCATGGCTTCCTGGTCCTTCAGGCGCAGCTGTTCGATGCCACGGCGCAGGGGGTCGAGTCCCTGTTCGCAGGCCAGGCGCGCTTCATCGTGCCCCCTCAACTGTGCGGTCAGCGTTTCGAGGGTATCGCGCGCCGCGGCGAGTGCGGCTTCGGCTGCGGCGCGGGTGGCGAGCGCCTGTTGCAATTCGGCATCGAGGGCATCGGCCGGCAGGCGCGCCAGCTCGTCGCGTACCTCGGCAAGCCGTGCGTCGTCGGCGGCGATTTCCTGCTCGATGCGCGCGAGCGATTCGGTGAGCTCCTGCACCTTGCCGGCGCAGGTGGCAAGGGCAAAACCGGCTTCCTGGTGACGGCGCTCGGCGGCGCGCTGCAGTTCGCGCGCATCGAACACCGCGCGGTCGGCCTGGTCGCGCTGCTGGCGCGCGGCATACAGCGCCTCGCGCGCGGCCTCGCCCTCGCTGCGGTAGGCGGCGAGCCGCTCCTCCAGCGTCGCGACGCCGGCGCGCGCTTCCTCCTGCTGCATGCGGATTTCGTCCAGTTCCTGCGCGATCTGCGCGGCGCGCGTCTGCACCCGCTCGACCGCCTGCTGCAGGCGCAGCAGTTCCATCTGCGCGGTGTGGTGGCGGCCTTGCGTGTGTCCGCTCTGCGCCCGCAGCGCCTGGATTTCGCGCTGCCGTTCGGCGTGGCGCTGCTGGGCGTCGGCGGCGGCGGCTTCGAGCGCGGCGACGGCCTCGTGTAGGTGCGCGGCGTCGCCGGCCAGACGGTCCAGCTCGCGGCCGCGCGCGAGGATGCCTTCGACCGCGGTATGCGGACCATGGAAGGTGACGCTGTGACGGTGGAACAGGTGGCCTTCGCGGGTGACGAGGCATTCGCCTGGATGCAGTTCCGCACGGGCCGTCTCGGCGGCTGCCGCATCGTCGACGCCGCGCACCCCGGCCAGCCAGTCGGCGAGCACCGCGCGCACGGCGGGGTCGTCGCAGTCAACCCGGGCGGCGAGGCTGCCGGGTAGCGGCGCGCGGGCGTCGCCGCTGCCCTGCCACACGCTCAGGCGTGCCGGCGGTGCAGCGGCGAACCAGTCCGGCTGCGCCGTAGCGGCAACGGCCTGCAGGCGCTCACGCAACACCGCTTCGACCGCGGCCTCCCAGCCAGGCTCGACGGCAAGCGTCTCCCACAGGCGCGGCGCGGCGTCCAGGCCACGATCGCGCAACCAGGCGCCCAGCTTCTCGTCGGCCTTGAGGCTTTCCTGAAGCTTTTTCAGCGCGGCAAGCTCGGCCTCGGTCTGATGCAGCGCCTTGCGCGCGGCATCCAGTTCGCGCTGGGTTTGCGTACGCTCGGCATCGAGCGCGGGCAGCGCACTCTCGGCCTCGTGCAGTTTTTCCTGCGCGGCGGCGAGTCCCTGCGCCAGTTCGTCGGCTTCCAGTTGCTTGGTCGCAAGGCCCGCGGCGTCCGGGCGCGGCAGTTGTGCCTGCTCCTGTTCCAGCCGGCGATGGCGCTGATCGAGCTGTTCGATCTGGCGGCGCGTATGGCCCAGGCTGTTCTCGTCGACCTGGCGCGCCTGATCGAGCTGCGATACCGCGCGCTGCGCGTCGCCCACCGTCTGCTGCGCGCTGCGCAGCTGCGCCTCCTTCTGCGGCAGCGTGCTGTCGGTGGCCTCGCGCGCCGCGGCTTCGGCTTCGTCGCGCGCGGCCTCGAGCGCCGGCTGCTGCGCCGTTACCTCGTCGAGCGCCATGCGCGTGTTCCCGCGCCGCGCCTGCTGCGATTCTACCCGCGCGGAGAGTTCCTGTGCCTGCCGGTGCAGGCGCTCGCGGGTGGCGTTCTGGTGCGCCATGGTCTGTTCGATGCGCGCCACCTCGGACTGCGCCTCGTAATACGCGGCCTGCGTCGTGTTCAACGCATCCTGGCCGGCGAACTGCCCTTGCCGCGCGGTTTCGAGTTCCGCCTCGATATGGCGCAGGCGCGCGGTTTCCGCTTCCAGACGGTTCTGCGCCGCACCGAGGTCGCGGTCGATGCGTGCGCGCTGCTGCGCGGCGTCATGTTTTTTCGCGTACCACAGGCGGTGCTGCGCGAGGGTGAGGTCGGCCTGCAAGGTGCGATAGTGGCGCGCGACCTCCGCCTGCGCGGCGAGCTTCCCCACCTGGGCAGTCAATTCACGCTGGATGTCCTCGACGCGGTTGAGGTTGTCGCGCGCGTCCTTCAGGCGCGTTTCGGTCTCCTTGCGGCGTTCCTTGTACTTGGACACACCGGCGGCCTCTTCCAGGTAAGCGCGCAGTTCCTCGGGGCGCGCTTCGATCAGTTTGGCGATCATGCCCTGCTCGATAATCGCGTAAGCGCGCGCACCGACGCCGGTGCCAAGAAAGAGGTCGGCGACGTCGCGTCGCCGCACCCGCATGTTGTTGATGTAGTAAGTGGAATCGCCGCTGCGGTCGAGCACGCGCTTGACCGCGATCTCGGCATACTGCGACCACTGCCCGGCAGCACGGCCGAGTTCATTGTTGAAGTGCAGTTCGACCGAGGCGCGCGAGGCGGGCTTGCGGCCGCCCGAGCCGTTGAAAATGACGTCCTGCATGGTTTCGCCGCGCAGGTGCTTGGCCGAGGATTCGCCGAGCACCCAGCGCACCGCGTCGATGACGTTGGACTTGCCGCAGCCGTTCGGCCCGACCACGCCGGTCAACTGGGCGGGCACGGGAATCACGGTGGGATCGGCGAAGCTCTTGAAACCGGCGAGTTTGATGTGGGTGAGTCGCAAGACGGCACAACCTTATAATGATGTCTCCCGGCACCTCCGTACGGCGTGCCTCAATCAACCGTTCATTCTACACCGAGCGCCTTCCATGCCCTCCACGCCCAGCAAGACCCTGGAAACCTTCCCCAACCCAAAACCTGAGCGCGATTTTCATATTCACATGGAAGTCCCTGAATTCACGTGTCTTTGCCCCAAGACCGGGCAGCCGGATTTCGCCACGCTGATCCTTGACTACATCCCCGACAAGTCCTGCGTCGAACTGAAAAGCCTGAAACTCTACATGTGGAGCTTCCGCGAGGAGGGCCACTTCCACGAGGCCGTCACCAACCGCATCCTCGACGATCTGGCCAAGGCGACCAAGCCGCGCTTCATGCGGCTCACCGCCAAGTTCTACGTGCGCGGCGGCATCTTCACCAACGTCGTCGCCGAGCACCGCAAGAAAGGCTGGCAACCGGCGCCGCGAGTGGATCTCACACAGTTCGAGCATCAGTCGAACACACGCGGCTAAGACGCTGAATCGAAAAAAACAATCTCCCACAAATTCCTGTCTGACAACCCTTCACTTCTCGCCGCGAGAGTGAAGGGCGATGACGTCTTGAATCCGGGCCATTTCGAACGCCACGTCCCAGGCCCACAAACCAAACCCGCCCTTGGCATTTATCCCGTTTACCCAGGCATCAAGCGCCTGTCGCTTGGCCTTGTTTTGCGGACTGTCCTCGCCCTTGACTTCCAGGGCCAGGGTTTTTCCACTCGTCAATCGGACAAGGAAGTCCGGCACGAAGCGGCGACGCGCCCCATTCCACAGGTAATGCACCTGGAAGCCGAGGTGGTCGTTCTTGGCATAGGCCAGCACCTGCTCGCTCTGCTCCAGCACATTGGCGGTGTGCGCCTCCCAGGCTGAATCCGCGACGACATGGCTGATTTGCGACTTCTGCGCAGGCTGGCAGGGTTTGGTGGTGTACCAGGTCCGCATGGCGCGGGTCGAACCGATCGGGTATTCCTCGTCGAAGACAGGCTCGATCCGCTCCAGGTTCTGCTCGGTCAGTCGTTGCACCAGATGGCCGACCACGCCATCCATGTTGAGGGCGATCAGAATACGCTTGCGCAACGGGTCCTGATGGAACAACGAGGGGATTTCGAGTTTGTCGGATTCCAGAAACTGCTCGACCAATCTGATCAACTGCATGGCCAGATAATCCCGATTGCCAGTGAACCGGCCCTGCAAGCTGTCGAACGCCTTGCGGGCAGCCTTGAAAATGAGCCGCTGTTGCCTGAATTCGTCCGGCAGCTTCTCCAGATCGATGGTCTGAATCTGATTCCAAGCCGTAGCCCCGCCGATGGCAGGCGCGATGTCGGCAATCAGGGGGGTGGACGCAGGATCGAGCCGCAGCGGTTCGACCGCTTCCCAATCCAGCGTCAGCACCGGCTGCACCACCGTATCCACCCGCAGCACATTCGGCCAGCGGATTTCCAGGTCGTTGCGCTCGGGCAGCGATTCGATCTGCGTGCTCGGCCTGGGGGGCGGCGGCGGCTCGCCGCCCTCGCCCACATCCTGAAAAATCGACAGCGGCACGCCGAACACGTTCACGTATTCCGGCCTGAACAGCTGCCGCTCCACGCCATCCGGTCCGACCACCGGCTCGGTGTCGTAGCCCACGCGGCGCAGCCCCCTGCCGATCACCTGCTCGCACAGCAACTGGCTGGTGAAGGCGCGCAGGCCCATGATGTGCGTGACGTTCTTCGCGTCCCAGCCCTCGGACAGCATCGCCACCGAAATGACGCTCTGCAAATCCTGCCCTGCCTGCCCGCGCTTGCCGACGTTGTCCACGATCTCCCGCAGCAGCTCTTCCTTCTTCAGGCCAAGCAAACGCTGCCTGCGCTCGTCAGGAATGGCAGCCGCCTCGACAATCGTCCGCAGCCGCGCTTCGTAATCCTTGTCGGTGCCGGAGGATTCGCCGATTTCCGCCTTCTCCAGCACCCTGGAATCCACGCGCAGGGTCTTGCCGGGTGCATGCATCTCCGGCCAGTGAGCGTCGCCGCTGCTGAAATAACGCTCGATACGGGCGGCGGTCTCCGTGCGGTTGCACACCGTCAGCATGACCGGCGGCGAGGTATGGCCCGCCGCCTTCCAGTCTTCCAGCGCGCGTCGCCAATCCGCCCCCAGCAGGGTATAAGCCTGCTGCACCAGTTGCGGCAACGGTTCATGCGGCTCGGCGCCGCGCCGGTTCAGGTCTTCGGATACCTCTTTCTCGCGGTACAGGTGGTACAGCTTGGAGCGAAGGCTCCTGGCATCCGGAATCGCCCCGTCGCGCACCACCACGCGCGGAGTCTTGACCAGCCCCGCCTCGATGGCGTCGTTAAGCCCGAAATCCGACACGATCCAGTCGAACAGCCCCTGCTCGGTGTTGGTCTTGCCGGTCGGCGCAAACGGCGTGGCCGACAAGTCGAAGCAGCAGTTGATCCGCATCTCCTTGTGGATGCGGTCCAGCCCCTCGATCCAGCGGGTGGATTCCTCCAGGTCGATGCCCTGCTCTTCCGCCTGCTTCTTGCTGATCTTGATGTCGGCCGGTATGCGATAGGCGTGGTGCGCCTCGTCGTTGATGACCGCGATGTCCCGGTATCCGGCCAGCTTGCCCAAGACCCGCTTCACGAAAGCCCTGTCGCTTTCCGCACCCTTCTTCACCACCGAGCGTTCCGGCTCCTTCAGCGGCATCAGGCTGTGCCAGTTTTCCACCAGCAGCTCGGCCTGGTTCAGCTTCTGGCGCAAGGCATCGGACGGACACAGACTGAATTCGTCGTAATAATTCAGAGGGTTGCCTGGGTACAGCACCTGCAGGCGCTCCTTCACCGTCAGCCCCGGCGCCACGATGAAAATCGCGCGCGAGTAGTCCTTGTTGCGCTTGGGATAAGTGAGCGCATTCAGCACCTGCCAGGTGACGATCATCGCCATCACCGCCGTCTTGCCGGTGCCGGTCGCCATCTTGCTGCACACCCGCTCCCACGCCCCGCCGTCGCCCGGCACGAAAATGCCCTGCTTGTAATCGGGTGCCGCCTCCACCTGCCAGACCAGGGTTTCGATGGCTTCGAGCTGGCAGAAGTAGAAGGGGTGCTGGCGGGCGCTCCGGTCGCGCCAGTGCGTCAGAAGACTGCGGGTGATGCTGGTCACGCCGGGGTAGTCTGCCGCCCGCCACGCATCGACCCGCTCGCGGATGCGGTTGACCAGTTCCAGCGGCTCAATGCGACGGGTATTGTTGCGGGTGTCGAAAATCTCGTAACCCGCTGCGCGGCGACCATGTTCCAGCGTCAGATTGCCGCGATCCTCCCGCCAGTGGAAGCGGGGCACCTCGAAAGGCGAATTCACGATGAGCGATTTCGGGGCGGTCACAGAATCAACCTTTCCCACCACCCAGCGCCTGCAAACGCGCCACGGCTCTCGCGAGACTGGGCGACGACGAGGCCGCGTCCGCCATCCGCCATCCGGTACGGGCGAATGCCCCAAGATGCAGGTTGTATCCGGCGCCGGCCCTGGTGGGCACTTTGGCACTCACAATCTCATCCCTCATGATCTTTCTTCGCGACTTGGCAATCAGTCCCAGTATGAGCTGCGTCGGATCAGGAACTTCGTCCGGTGCGACGGGAAGCCGATTCAGGGGTACGTCGAAATATCCCGAGAACGCCACGCGGTCTGCCAGGAGCCAGCTCTCGGCCTCGGTAACAGCCAGTCGCAACAGGAATTCCTGTGGGGCATGTTTGGGGCGCCATCGCTCCACAAGTTGTTTGGCACACCCGCGGTCAGTATCCGCTATACACAGAACGGCTGCATGGCTGTTCCGCGAGAACGCCGCAAACCTCGGTAAATCCGGCACAAACTTGGTAATCCCGGCTTTATTGACAGGCGACGCCACCATGTTCCAACCCGGCAGGCACGATTCAACCAGACGTTCACCCAATGCGCAGCACAGCGCATCTTCACCCACGACGAGGATTCGATTCATTCAAAACAAACCCAACTGAGCCAAGGTGCCGGGACGCGTCTTGGGGAGCAGCACTTCAGCCGGTTTGAGTCCCGCCTCCAGATCCCGCGTTTCCTCCGCAGACGCCCCTCTCACCTTTGATCCGTTGTCGCCCGGCTCGATGAGGAGCACCTGGCTTGCATCCGAAATCTGCTCAAGCAAGGCCTCGCTATGGGTGCTGACCAAAACCTGGCGCTCGGTCTTTCGCGCGCGCAGAATGCGGTCGATAAGCAGGGGAATGTGAGCCACGATCCCGTCATTGAGAGAAAGTTCCGGCTCTTCAAGCAGCAGCAAACCATCGCCTTCCTGCAACGCCCACAAAAGGCCGATCAGGCGGAGCGTGCCGTCCGAAAACTGGTCTTCGCGCTGCCAAGCCCCTTGCGCACGCCAGTGCCTGAAGTTCGCCTCAAGATACCACTGTCCGGTAACCGCATCCTGCTCGAATCTGAGCTCGGAAAACAGCGGGACCGCCTTCTGAAGCGTGTCGTTGATCCTGCGCAGACGTGCGTCCCGCGTCTTTTTGCTCGTGCGCGCCAACTGCTGCAGCAAACCCTGGCCGAAAGGATCGCTCTCCGGTGTGCGGCCGCTGATCTCCGGATGTTTGAGCAATTGCGGAACCAGGTGCAGATAGGTCGTGGACGCAAAATGCTCGACGAGACTGCGAAATTCGATGTTGTTGTTGATCTGTTCGAGGTGTGTTTGCGTGAGTCTGTCCTTGTCGCTGCGGTCGGCGTCATTGGGCCGTAACAACAAGGTTCTTCCTCGGTGCTCCACGCGTTCCTCGGTCAGGAATATCCGGTTTTGCCCTTTTCCCTCACCCTTGAATGCGATGACATAACGCCAAACGGAGCCCGTCTCGCCTTTGGATTCCAGAACCTCGACTTCGATACGCACCTCGGTATCTTTCTTGGCGTGAAGGCTGCGCAGTTTGCTCAAGCCCCCGCAGTTCTGGACAGCCTGCTGCAAGCCGCCGCCCTGCGGCTGGGCCAGCGTGCGCAAAAACCGGAAAATCTCCATCAAATTCGACTTGCCCGAAGCGTTTGCGCCAATCAGGAAGGTCCGGTTGCTCAACGAGATATCCGCCTCGCGGAAATTGCGCCAGTTCTTGAATTTCAAACGCGTAAACAACATGCTCAATCTCCCAGGGAAACCACCTTCAACGACTCGATCCCCCGGTCGTCGATGATCTTCACCGCGATCTTGCGGTTGTCGCCCGCGGCGAAGGGCAGGCTGACCGTGCCGTGGAACTGCTCCAGCAGGTCTTCGTTCAGTTCGGCCTTGATGGCCTTCTTCAGCTTCTGCCAGCCTTCGCCCTTGCCGGCCATGGGCAGGAAAACCTGGCGCGGGAACAGGCTGCGCTCGTCGTAGTCGGTGTCCAGCAGCCACATGGCGATCTTGCCCTTGCCGCCCGAGACCAGCTCGCCCCTGGCAGTGTCGAAGTAATCGAAGCCGTGCACCTCGACCTGGTACAACGGCCCCTCTCCCCCGGTTGCTCTCCCGCCTGCGGGCGAGGGGAGAACCCTACGCACTTCCACGTCCGGCTGACCCATGAGCCAGAAAGATTGATTCGACGAACGCGCCTTTTTCAGGTCGTCAGTCAGCAGGTCGGTGTTCATCTGCGCCTTGAGCGCGGTAATGCCCTTGGTCTGGTCGATGTCCTTCGCCGCCTCCGGATCGAAGGTGAAGGCGCAGAACACGATCATCTTCGGGCGCGGGAACAGCTCGCCCGCCTCGCGCATGGCCATTTCCACCTGGCGCTGCTCCAGCGCCGCATGCTCGGGGCCGAAGCTCACCACCACCCGCATTAACTCCCCTCGCCCGCTTGCAGGGCCGGGGGTGAGGGCAGTCTCCGGCTCAACCAGCGTGCCCACGCAATGCAGATATTTCGTTTCCGGCAAGGTTTCCAGCTCGGCGAATTTCAGCATCTGCCCGCCCTTGCCGCGAATGCCGGTTTTCAGCAGCTCGTCGCGCCACGCGTGTTGTCTGGCCGACTCGCCGCTGCGGGCGATGCTGGCGTCGGCCTCCATCTCCCCTCGCCCGCAAGCGGGAGAGGGGCCGGGGGTGAGGGCATCCAGCGACTTCACCGACGGAAACGGCACCGCCTCCACCGAAAACGGCCCCGTGATGCGCAGCTTGCTTTTGTCCGGCTGCGGCTGGTCGTAGAGGATTTCCTGGTCGGCATGCGCGGCGATGCTCAGGTCCATCTGCTTCTGCATCGCCTGGCGGGCAGCGTGGAAACCCTCGAAGGGCTGCTTCGCGGCCTGCGGCCAGTCGGCGGGCAGGTCGAACGGCACCTCCCATTCCCTCATTTCTCCCTCTCCCCTCGCGGGAGAGGGCCGGGATGAGGGGGAGACGCGCAGCGCCTTGTTCAACTCCCCCAGCGCCGCCTCGATTGCCGGTTGCATGCGCCGGTAAATCTCGTCGATCTCCGGGTTGTTGGCGATGGACCCGAGCGTGACATGCGGCACGGTCTTGTAGATGAAGCCGCCCTTCAGCCCTTCGTGCGGATAGCGCAGGGCGTAGTAGTCGTAGCTTGCCGTCATCAGCCGCTGCTTGGCCAGCGTCACCGACACGCGCGAGGTGTCGCAGGTGATCCAGCGCCGGCCCCACTTCTCGGCGACGAAGGCGGTGGTGCCGGAACCGCAGGTCGGGTCCAGCACTAGATCGCCGGGGGCAGTGGTCAACAACATGCAGCGTTCGATAACCTTCCGAGCTGTCTGCACCACGTAGACCTTATCAGGCATAAAGCTACTACTTGTGTCTTGCCATGAATTACTAATGTCTACAACTGGAAAGTCGTCGATGTAACGAACGTAATAAAGCGCGCTACCAGTCGCTTCAAGTCTGTTGGCTCGCGTGAGTCGGTCCAGCCCTTCGCGAGTCGTTTTCCAACACCGGTTGTCGCCAGGGTAATAGTTCGTTCCGCGGAAGATGTAGTTGATTGTAGTATTTTCGCGGAACGCACCCGAAGTTGAATTATCTCGCAGGAAGAGCCGGGCACCGTCAGCTAGCTCAAATTGCCCCTCCTTCTCGGCTCCCGTTAATGGTCTTCGCGATCCATTCGGGTATTCGATTCGATTGTAGTTACCTCCAACACCCGTTCCTGCCTCCTTTGGAAGGTAGACGGGGTTGTACTTCATCTTTTCCTTGGTCTTCGCGTACCACAACAGGTAGTCAATGGACTTGTTGATTCCTTTCGATGCAAGACCGGGCGTAGTGAAGAACGCTATTTGTGCGTAGAAGTTTTGTTCTCCAAACACTTCGCTAAGCAGATTCCGCACAAGGTGCACGTTCTCATCCGAAATCTGCACAAACACGCTCCCCGACTCGTGCAGCAATTCCTTCGCCAGCAGCAGCCGGTCGCGCAGGTAGGTGAGGTAGGAATGGATGCCCAGCTCCCAGGTGTCGCGGAAGGCCTTGATCATTTCCGGTTCCTGCGTCAGGTCTTCGTCCTTGCGGTCCTTGACATCGCGCTTGTTGGTGAAGGGCTGGAAGTTGGAGCCGTACTTGATGCCGTAGGGCGGGTCGATGTAGATCATCTGCACCTGCCCGGCCATGCTTTCCTTTTGCAGCAGGGAGTTCATCACCAGCAGGCTGTCGCCGGAAATGAGGCGGTTCGACCAGCCCTTTTCGTGCTTGTAGAAATCGACGGCGTCGCGCAGGGGCAGGCTTTCGAAGGGGGCTTCGAACAGGCTGGTCTGGAAACCACCTGCCCTCACCCCTGCCCCTCTCCCGGAGGGCGAGGGGTTCTTCATTTGTTTCCGTAGCGCGGAGAGGATGCTCATGGGGTCGATGCGCTCGTGCACGTGCAGCGAAACCGTGCCCACGTCGAAGCTGGTGCGCTCGGCCTTGCCGGTCCAGTTGAGGTAGGGCGAGGACTGGCGCTTGATCTGTTCCAGCGCGGCGCGCATGGCGCCCTCGTCGCCGCTGGCCAGTGCGTCGTCGATCAGCTTTTCGACTTGCGCGCGCCCGCTGTCGAACTGCAGGGCGGGGTCGATGTGCGGGTCGTAGGTCCAGGTGGTCTTCGGCTGTTCGGGATCGGTTTCGGGCGTAACCACCCCCACGTCGGGATTGTTCTTGCGTTTGTGGTCGTGGCGGTAGGAGAGAATGGCGGCTTCGTCCGGTTTCGCTGACCTCGCCTTCCCGACTTTGGCGGGCTTTTTGTCCCGCTTGGGTTTGAGCGGCAATTCGGCGGGCTGCTGCGTGGGTTGCAGCGCGAAATCGTTGTCCTGCTTGTCCGTGTCCGGCATGGCCGGTGCTCCCCCTGGTTCTGGTTTGGCTGAATCAT
>JANJXF010000214.1 GCA_024709165.1 Thiobacillus sp.
TTCAACCCAGGGGAATGAGTTGCATACCATCCAGAACACGCTCTACGTAATGTCGCCCCAGGCCTACGCCCATCTGGAAAACGCAACCGTGCGCATCGATGTCGAGCGCGAAAAGAAACTGCAAGTGCCACTGCACCATGTTGGCGGGCTGGTCTGTTTCGGCAATGTCATGGTCTCGCCAGCGCTCATGCACCGGCTAGCCGACGAAGGAAAGTCGCTGGTTCTGCTGGACGATTCCGGCCGTTTTAAGGCGCGGCTCGAAGGCCCGGTTTCCGGCAACATCCTGTTACGACAGGCCCAGCATCGCATGGCAACAGACGCCTCGGCCACGCTAGAAATCGCACGTGCCTGCGTGGCCGGCAAGCTCCGAAACAGCCGTAGCGTGTTGCAGCGTGGGGCACGCGAAGCGGAAAACCAGGCCGAAGCTGCCCAGCTCACCCGCGCCGCTGACAACCTTGCTGCCTCGCTACGCGCCGCAGCCGTCGCCGCCACGCCTGACGAGCTGCGGGGTGTCGAGGGCGAAGCCGCACGCGGCTACTTCGAAGCTCTGAACCTCATCGTCAAACCGTCTTATCGCGCCGTCTTCAAACTCAACGGCCGCACCCGCCGCCCGCCACTGGACCGCTTCAATGCAGTGATTTCGTTTCTCTACGCGATGCTCATGAACGACTGCCGTTCGGCGCTTGAAACAGCCGGTCTCGACCCCCAACTCGGTTTTCTCCATGCCGTTCGCCCCGGACGCGCCGCGCTCGCGCTGGACTTGCAGGAAGAGTTTCGCTCCATCCTGTGCGATCGTTTGGCGCTCACCCTCATCAATCGCAGGCAAATCGGCGAGAAGGATTTTGACCTGCGGGAGGGTGGTGCCGTCATGCTCAATGACAAAGGACGGCGCTCCATCGTCGCCGCTTGGCAAGAACGCAAGCAGGAAGAAATAACGCATCCGCTGACGGACGCCAGAATCCCGTTTGCCTTGTTGCCATTTGTCCAGGCACGCTTCCTCGCCCGCACGCTGCGCGGCGAGATGGATAGCTACCTGCCGTACACGGCCAAGTAGATTCATGCTCATCATCGTCACCTACGACGTCTCCACCGATACCGCCGCCGGGCGCAAACGTTTGCGCCGCGTCGCCAAGGCCTGTGAGCGGGTTGGCCAGCGCGTGCAAAAATCCGTCTTCGAATGCACCGTCGATGAAATGCAGTTCGAAAAACTCGAACGGGAGCTATTGGCTGAAATTAACGAGGAGCAGGACAACCTGCGCTTCTATCGAATAACCGAACCAGTTGAACTCCGAGTCAAACAATACGGCTGCTTCCGCTCATTGGACTTTGATGGTCCGCTTGTCGTATGACGCGCGAACCTCCATCGATGACGCAATCAGCGAAGTTTCGCGCACGCGATAACACTTTGTTCATTAACAACTTGAAACCGACCAGTCCCATAACGCTTTCGACTCGCGTTGCCCTACGGGCTGAATTCGCGCAAACTAGCCACACCTCGCAATGCAAACAAGCAGTTGACGTTGCGGAGCATCGCCCGGCCTCACGGCCGGGCGCGGATTGAAACACGTCTCCATCGTTCCACCAAGCTTCGCCAAATGCGCATCGCCCGGCCTCACGGCCGGGCGCGGATTGAAACAAGCGCATGTATCAACTTGTGCATGAGTTGTTGCGCATCGCCCGGCCTCACGGCCGGGCGCGGATTGAAACCATTTGAGATTGCTTTTCGGCTTCGGCCTGCTTCGCATCGCCCGGCCTCACGGCCGGGCGCGGATTGAAACAAGCAAACAGCGCTCGATCAACAGTTCCGCAAAGAGCATCGCCCGGCCTCACGGCCGGGCGCGGATTGAAACACCAAGTCCATTACGCTTTCCCGGCGAATCAAGGGCAGCGCCCGGCCTCACGGCCGGGCGCGGATTGAAACATAT
>JANJXF010000166.1 GCA_024709165.1 Thiobacillus sp.
ACCCGCTGGCACGCCTGCTCACGCGCCAGCCTTTGTCGCGCCTCCTTGCAGGCCCCGGCCTGCGGCGTCGTTGCTTCGCGGCAGGCACGCGATCAGACGCACCATCGGGCGCGTCCAACTGCGGTTTCTAGGATAATCGCAGCATGCAGCCAACAATCGTGACCTCCCGCGACAACCCGATTTTCAGGCGTTTGAAAAAACTCGCCGAGTCGTCCCGTGCGCGGCGCGAGGCGCGTATGACGCTGCTCGACGGCGAGCATCTGCTGGAAGCCTATCTCGACGGTGGCGGTAGACCTCACACGCTGGTGTGCGCGGCCGCCTGCGCTTCCGCTTGCATCGCGCGCCTCGCGGCGCGATGCGGCGCTACACGTACTGTGGTTTTTGCCGATGCGCTGTTCGCCGAGTTGTCGCCGGTGGCGACGCCGACGGGGGTGTTGGCCGAGGCCGCGTGGCTGGCGCCGCTGGCACCGGATGCGACACCCCTGGCGATCGTGCTGGAGGATATCCAGGATCCCGGCAATCTCGGTTCGATGTTGCGCACGGCGGCCGCCGCCGGTGCGACGCTCGCCGTGCTGTCGAAAGGCTGTCACGATCCCTGGTCGCCCAAGGCGTTGCGTGGCGGGCAGGGCGCGCAGTTCGTGCTGCCGCTGCTGCGTGATGCCGATCTGGCGGCCTGGCTTGCGGCCTTCGACGGACAGAGCGTGGCGCTGGCACTCGGCGACTCCGGGGATTTCTACGCGGCGAGCCATACGGGACCGATGGCGCTGGTGGTCGGCAACGAAGGCGCCGGCCTGAGCGCGGCGACCGTACGCGCGGCGCAGCGGCGCATGCGGATTCCGATGCCGGGGCGGGTGGAATCGCTGAATGCGGCCGCGGCCCTGGCGGCTGCGCTGTTCGAGGTGGTGCGGCAGCGCCGGGCGGGTAACGCGAACTGAGTGGCGGGCCTGGCGTTCAGGTTTCGACGGCGGACGTGCGACCGAACGTCTCGGCCCAGTCGCGCCGGAGCAGTGCAGGCACTTCCGACGCCGGCACCGGGCGGCTGACGAGATAGCCCTGCACGATGCAGCAGCCCAGGGTGCGCAGGACGTCGAGCTGGGTGGCGTCCTCGACCCCTTCGGCAACGGGAGCGAGTCGCAAGCCCTCGCACAGAGTGAGAATCGAGGCGATGAGGGCGCGGTTGACCGGTGCCTGCACGAGGTCGCGGACGAACAGGCGGTCGATCTTGATCGCGTCAAGCGGAAAGCGCTTGAGGTGCGCGAGCGACGAGTAACCGGTGCCGAAGTCATCGACCGCGACGGTGACACCGAGTGTCTTCAGCTCGTGCACGCGCGCGATCGCGCTGTCGATGTCCTCCATGAAAATCCCTTCGGTCAGCTCCAGCTGCAGGAAGGCGGGCGGCAGGCCGGATTGCGCCAGTGCGTCGCGCACGTTCGCGTGCAGGCTCTCGTGCCAGAATTCCTTGCCGGAGACGTTGACCGAAACGCTGAGCTCCGCATGGCCCGCCGCGCGCCACGCGGCGGCCTCGTGGCACGCATCCAGCAATAGTATGCGTCCGACTTTGAGAATGTCGCCGCCGGCTTCGAGCAAGTCGAGAAACTCGCCGGGGGCGAGCAGGCCGCGCGTGGGATGACGCCAGCGCATGAGAGCCTCGAAGGCGACGATGCGGCCGTTGGCGACATCGAGCTGCGGCTGGTAGTGGAAGATGAATTCGTTGCGCGCCAGGGCATAGTGCAGATCGGTTTCCAGCTGCAGCCGTTCCGCCGCCATGGCGTTCATCGCCGGGTCGTACAGATGGAGACGGTCCCGGCCGTGCTGTTTGGCGTGATACATCGCTGTGTCGGCATGCCTGAGCAGCGTGGAGGAATCGGTGCCGTCGTTGGGGAACACGCTGATACCGATGCTGCAGCTGCTGAACAGCTCGTGTCCGGCGATGTGGAAGGGCTGGCCGATGGCGGCGAGCATTTTTTCCGCGACCTGCAGGATATCGTTGACGCCACCGGCGTCGCCGATCACCACGACGAATTCGTCGCCGCCCAGGCGGGCCACGGTGTCTTCCGCGCGCGCGGCGGCGCGCAGGCGCTGGGCGACGTCGCGGATCAACTGGTCGCCGCTGGCGTGCCCGAGCGTGTCGTTGACGCGCTTGAAGCGGTCGAGATCGATGAATATCACACCGACCTGCGTGTTGCGGCGCTCGGCGCGGACCAGCGCCTGTTCCAGGCGATCCATGAACAGCATGCGGTTGGGCAGAGCGGTGAGGATGTCGTGGGTGGCGAGCCGTTCGCGCTCGCGGCCGATGCGCGCGGTATGGCGCAGCACCAGCGTTGCCACGATCACGCTGATCAGCAACGATGCACCGGACAGCCAGATCATCCAGCGCCGCGCGACGGTCTGTGCGGCGCGTGCCGTCCGGCTGGCTTCGGCGACGCTGCGCTGGGTTTCGGCGTCGAGCTGCGTGACGATCGCCTGCACGCTGTTCTGTGCGGGAATCGCTTTTCTCAGCACGAGGTCGATGACATTGCGATCGGTGCCTTCCATGATGAGCTCGACGATATGCTCCTGGATTGGCTGGGCGCGGACGATCAGTTCGCGCTGACGTTCCGCGAGGACGCGCTCCCTGGCGTTCAGTGGCGTGGCCATGAGCCCTTGCCGTGCAGCGACGAACTCCGAGCCCATCTGGCGGAACTGCATCAGCAGGGCGTCGCGTTCGAACGGGTCGTCGGTTTTCGACATCATGAAGATGAGGATGGTGCGCTGACGTGCAGTGAGCGCCATCGCCTTGGCGAAATTCTGTTTGCGCATCTGCACGTCGGCGACGTTGTCCAGGTTGTGCGCGGCGATATCCAGCTGGCGCAGGCCGATCAGGGTGACGAACAGGACCAGCAGCAACTGCACGGCGAAGCCGGCGAACAGGGCATATTGCCAAGCCACGGTCGGGCGGTGCGGAGTGACGGTGGGCGGCGTGGCGATCATCGTGCGGGCTCAGCGGGCGTGGCGCAGCCGCGCCGCGATCTCCTCGACCGACATGCGCGTCGTGTCGAGAATGGGGACGGCATGTCGGCGAAACAGCGCCTCCGCAGCGGCGAGTTCGGTGCGGCATTGTGCCAGGCTGGCGTAGCGGCTGTCGGGATAGCGCACCTGGCGAATCGCGGCGAGGCGCTCCGGCAGCAGGGTCAGCCCGCGCAGCTTGGGCTGGTTCTCGAGCAGCACCGCCGGTAGCGTGGGCTGTTCGAGATCGTCCGGCGTCAGCGGATAGTTCGCCGCGCGCAGGCCGTACTGGAGTGCGAGGTAGAGCGCGCTGGGAGTCTTGCCGACGCGCGAGACGCCAACCAGAATGAGGTCGGCGCCGTCGAGCCGCTCCGGACTCAGCCCGTCATCGAGCTGCAGCGCGAAATTGACCGCATCGATGCGCGCATCGTAGCCTGGCGTCATGCCGTGGGTGTGCCCGCCGCTCGGCGTTGGCGGCTGATCGAGTGCGGAACCGACGGCGGGCGCGATGAGTTCGAACAGGTCGAACAGCGTGATACCCGCGCTGCGGAACGGTTCGCGCAGGGCGGGGTCAGTCAGGGAGGAGAACGCCAGCGCGGGCGATTCGGCCACGATGCGTGCGGCGGCTTCGCGCGCCCGGTCGATGCTGTCGACGAAGGGCAGCGTGGTCGAGCTAAACTCGACACGTTGGAATTGCGCGAGCACGCTGCGCGCGACGGCTTCGACCGTCACGCCGGTGTGATCCGAAACGCAGAAAATCCTGTAATTGATCATGGAGCCTGAACCGATGTCCAACAACTATATCGTGCCCCTGGAAGCCCTGTCGATGGCGGATGTGCCTCGCGTCGGTGGCAAGAACGCATCGCTTGGCGAAATGATCCGCAGCCTGGCCGGTGCCGGTGTGAGCGTGCCGGGCGGTTTTGCGACCACCGCGCAGGCGTTCTGGGATTTCCTCGATCACAACGATCTGCGGGCGCGCATTCACGACCGTCTGGCGGTGCTCGATGTCGACGATGTCGCGGCGCTGGTGCAGGCCGGGGGGGAGATACGCGCGTGGGTCGAGGCGGCAAGCCTGCCTGCCGCGCTGGAATCCGGGCTGCGCGACGCGTACGCGGCGCTGGGTGAGAACGTCTCGGTGGCGGTGCGTTCGTCGGCCACCGCCGAAGACCTGCCCGATGCGTCGTTCGCCGGCCAGCAGGAAACCTACCTGCATGTGCAGGGCGTCGATGCGTTGCTCGGGTACGTGAAAAAGGTATTCGCTTCGCTCTACAACGACCGCGCCATCGCCTACCGCGTGCACCACGGGTTCGATCATGCAGAGGTGGCGCTGTCCGCCGGCATCCAGCGCATGGTGCGTTCGGATCTCGCGTGTTCCGGGGTGCTGTTCACGCTCGACACCGAATCCGGATTCCGCGATGTGGTGTTCATCACCGCCGCCTGGGGATTGGGCGAGACGGTGGTGCAGGGTTCGGTCAACCCCGACGAGTTCTACGTGCACAAGCCGCGTCTGGCTGACGGGTTTCCCGCCGTGGTGCGACGTGAGCTCGGCGGCAAGGCGATTCGCATGGTGTGGCGCGACGGCGCGACGGTGATCGAGGACACACCTGTCGACGCGCAGCGCCGGTTTGCGCTCGATGATCGTGAGGTGCTGGAACTCGCGCGCCAGGCGGTGCAGATCGAGAAGCACTACGGCCGTCCGATGGATATCGAGTGGGCGAAGGACGGCGTGAGCGGCGAGATCTTCATCGTGCAGGCGCGTCCGGAAACGGTGAAGGCACGCGGCGTGGGCGACATCGAACGCTTCGTGTTGAAGCAACGCGGCGAGGTGCGCGCCAGCGGGCGCGCCATCGGGCAGAGAATCGGCAGCGGGCCGGTGCGGCTGATCGCCAGTCCCGCCGAAATGGAGCGGGTGCAGCCGGGCGACGTGCTCGTTACCGACATGACCGATCCCGACTGGGAGCCGGTGATGAAACGCGCCGCGGCCATCGTCACCAACCGGGGCGGGCGCACCTGCCACGCTGCCATCGTCGCGCGCGAGCTGGGTATTCCCGCGGTGGTCGGAGTCGGCAACGCCACTGGCGTGCTGCGTGATGGCGAGCTTGTGACCGTATCGTGCGCCGAAGGCGACACCGGCTTCATCTACGCCGGCCGGCTCGATTTCGAAGTGGAGATCCAGGCCCAGACGCCGCTCGCCGAGCCGCCGGTGAAACTGATGATGAACGTCGGCAACCCGGAGCGCGCCTTCGAGTTCGCGCAGTTGCCGAATCACGGCGTCGGGCTCGCGCGCCTGGAATTCATCATCGCGCGCACCATCGGCATACACCCGCTGGCCCTGCTCGAATACGAGAGCCTGCCGCCAGCGCAGCGCGAAGACATCGCTGCGCGGGCCGCAGGCTACGCCGATCCGGTCGCCTTCTACGTCGACAAGCTGGCCGAGGGCATCGCCACCCTTGCCGCCGCGTTCTGGCCCAAGCCGGTCATCGTGCGTCTGTCGGATTTCAAATCGAACGAATACGCGCATCTCGTAGCCGGTGACCGCTACGAGCCGCAGGAGGAGAACCCCATGCTTGGACTGCGCGGTGCTGCGCGCTATCTTTCGACGCAATTCCGCCCCGCGTTCGAACTGGAATGCCGTGCATTGAAAAAGGTGCGCGAGACGCTCGGCTTCACCAACGTCGAGGTGATGATCCCCTTCGTGCGCACCGTCGAGGAATGCGCGGCGGTGGTCGACCTGCTCGCCGTCAACGGACTGCGCCGCGGCGAACAGGGCCTGCGCGTGGTGATGATGTGCGAGATTCCTGCCAACGTGCTGCTCGCCGACGACTTTCTCGAATATGTCGACGGTTTTTCCATCGGCAGCAACGATCTCACCCAGCTCACTCTGGGTATCGACCGTGACTCCGGCCTCGTCGCCGAGCGTTTCGACGAGCGCAATCCCGCGGTGAAGAAACTGCTCGCCGATGCGATTTCAGCGTGCCGGCGCCATGGCAAGTACATCGGCATCTGCGGCCAGGGGCCGAGCGATCACCCCGACCTCGCCGACTGGCTGGTGGCGCAGGAAATCGGCTCGATCTCGCTCAATCCCGATACCGTCGTGGCGACGTGGAGGAGGCTGGCGGGGTGAACAGGGAGCGAGAGGCGAGGAGAGGGTGCACGCTGTGAGGCCGACCTCCGCTCACGCCTGAAAGGTTTTCAGCCGCTGCGTATCCAGCACGCGGATGGTGCGCCCGCTCACTTCGATGACGCCGCCTTCGGCAAGATGGTGCAGCGCACGCGAGAAGGTTTCGGGTGCAAGGTTGAGACGCGAAGCCAGCATCTGCTTGCTGGTGTCGAGGCGGATTTCGCACGCGGGATCTCCGCTTTCCGGCAACTGGTGCGAGAGGTAGCTCACCACCCGCTGCAGACTGTTCATCAGCGTACAGGTTTCCATGTCGGACATCAGTTCGTGCAGGCGCATGGAAATGCTCGCCAGCATCTGGCGTGCAAAGACGGGATTGCGGTCCATCATCGCCAGCAGCACGTCCTTGGCGACGATGAGGAAGGTGCTGTCCTCGGTCGCCTGCGCCGATACCGGACAGGGGCGGTCGAGAAACACGACCGCCTCGCCGAAGGCCTGCCCCGGTTTCACCATGGCGAGAAGCTTTTCCGTACCCTGGGCGGTCGTCATGAAGAGCCTGGCCCGTCCGCTCACCAGCATATGGATGCCGCGCAGGCTGTCGCCCTTCTGGAACAGTATCTCGTGGGCGCGTGCCTTGAATTCGCGCACGCCGGGCAGGAGCGGTTCGAGCTCGTGCGGGGGGATCCCGGAGAACAGGGGCAGGCGACGCAGACTGTCGGAGATCGATGCGGGGGTGAAGGGTGTCATGGCTCGGTTGGGGATTCCTCGAATGGACCTTGGCGGTGGGCTCGCCTGGACGGAGTGGGCTGGTACTTTCGGATTTTCTTGATTTCGGTCAAGGTTTTTATTATTGCCGCCAACCAGAATCGGAGCAACCGGGGATTTCGGAGATATCGGATGAACATATCTGGAATAGCCGTCCGCACGCGGCCGGAATCGGTCGAACTCGTGGCGCAGGCACTTTCTGCTATAGAAGGAGTTGAAGTCCATGCGGCGGATGTGGGCAGCGGCAAACTCGTCGTCACGCTGGAAGCGCCGACGGTCGGCGCCGAGGTCGAGGGTTTCAAGCGCATCCGCGCTCTGCCCCACGTCATCGCAGCCGACCTGGTGCAGCATTATTTCGAGGATGACGGTGAAATGATCGATGCCATGCCGACCGACCTCGACGTGCTGGAAGGCCTCAGCGTACCCACAGAATTGAAAGACCACTAACAGGAGACCACCATGCAGCTATCCCGTCGCGAATTCATCAAATCCGGTATTGCCGCCAGCACGGCGGGTGTGGTCGGGTTGCCTGTTTCCCAACTCGCCGAGGCTGCTGCCGCGGCGCTGGAAAAGGACTGGAAATGGGACAAGGCGGTGTGCCGCTTCTGCGGTACCGGCTGCGGTATCCAGGTCGCCACGCATCAGGGGCGCATCGTCGCCACCAAGGGCGATCCCGATGCGCCGGTCAACCGCGGGCTGAACTGTATCAAGGGTTATTTCAACGGCAAGATCCTGTACGGCAAGGACCGCCTGACGCAGCCCCTGATGCGGATGAAGGACGGCAAGTTCGACAAGAAGGGCCAGTTCGTGCCGGTCACCTGGGAACAGGCGTTCGACGAGATGGAACGCCAGTTCCGCAAGACCTACGCCGAGAAGGGCCCCGCGGGGGTGGCCTGCTTCGGTTCCGGCCAGTGGACGATCCACGAGGGCTACGCCATGAACAAGCTGTTCAAGGCGGGATTTCGTTCCAACAACCTCGACCCCAACGCACGCAATTGCATGGCCAGCGCCGTGGCGGCGTTCTACAGCGTGTTCGGCACCGACGAGCCGGCGGGCAACTACGACGACATCGAGCACACCGACACCATGGTGCTGTGGGGCGCCAACATGGCGGAAATGCACCCCATCCTGTGGTCGCGCATCACCGACCGCCGCCTGGCGCATGCGAATTGCCGCATCGTCAATCTCACCACCTTCCGCAACATGTCGTCTGACATCGCGGATCTGGAAATCGTCTTCAAGCCGAACACCGACCTGGCGATCCAGAACTACATCGCGCGCGAAATCATTGCGCGCGACGCGATGAACAAGCCCTTCGTCGAAAAGAACTGCGTGTTCGCCACCGGTCCCTACGACATCGGCTACGGCATGCGCGCCACCGACAAATACGCCTACCCCGCCGAGAAGGACACCCAGGCCAAGGAACTCAAGGTCAAGCTCGACAAGTGGGAGGCCATCGGCCAGCGCAGGAAGGAAGGCGAGGTCGTGGAACAGAAGAACACCGCCGACCCCGCCAAGCACTGGATGATCGGCTTCGAGGATTTCCGCAAAGGTGTCGAACCCTACACGCTGGAGTTCGTCGCGGAACTGGCCAAGGGCGACCCCGACGAGTCGCTCGACATCTTCAAGAACAAGCTCAGGCAGCTGGCCGATCTCTACATCGATCCGAAGCGCAAGGTGGTGTCGTTCTGGACCATGGGCTTCAACCAGCACCAGCGCGGCACCTGGGTCAACGAGCAGTGCTACATGAACCACCTCCTGCTCGGCAAGCAGTCGATGCCCGGCAATGGCGCGTTCTCGCTCACCGGCCAACCCTCGGCGTGCGGCACCGCACGTGAGGTGGGCACCTTCTCCCACCGCCTGCCGGCCGACCGCCTGATCCCCAACCCACAGCACCGCGCCGAAACCGAGGGGTACTGGAAGATCCCGGCGAAGACGCTCAATCCGAAGATCGGCTCGTTCTACGCCAAGATCCTGCGCGACCTCGAGGACGGCTCGGTGAAATGGGCCTGGGTGCAGGTCAACAACCCGTGGCATACCCATCCCAATGCCAACCACTGGATTCGCGCGGCGCGTGAGCAGGACAACTTCATCGTCGTGTCGGAGGTCTATCCGGGCATATCCGCCAAGGTTGCCGACCTCATCCTGCCTACTGCGATGATCTACGAGAAATGGGGCGGCTACGGCAATGCCGAGCGCCGCACCCAGCAGTGGCGCCAGCAGGTACCGCCGCCGGGGCAGGCGCGCGGCGACCTGTGGCAGACGCTGGAGTTCGCCAAGCGCTTCAAGCTCAAGGATTTCTGGGGCGAGCAGAAGGTGCCTGGCCTCAAGGTCGACGGTTACGCCGACAACATCCTGCCGGACGTAATGGCCGAGGGGCAGAAGATGGGGTATTCGCCGGAGGACAGCCTGTACAAGGCGCTGTTCGCCACGTCCGACAACCTCAAGGTGAAGTGGCCCGATGCCGTGGCCAAGGGCCACGACAACCATATCGCCACGCTGCTTGGCGACGGCTGGTTCCCGGAAAAAGCCTTCTGGATCGAATACCAGCAGTTCGGCAAGGGCAAAGGCAAGGATCTCGCCGATTTCGACGCCTATCACGCAGACAAGGTACGCGGCCTCAAGTGGCCGGTGGTCAACGGCAAGGAGGTCGCCTGGCGCTTCAACGAACAGTACGACCCCTACGTGACGAAGGGTGCCGGGATCGAATTCTACGGCAAGCTGTTCAAGGCGATTCCGACCGGCAACCTCGACGGCATCACCGATCCCGCACCGAAGAGCCTCGCCGGCAAGGCGAAGATCTTCTTCCGCCCGTACGCGGCGCCTGCCGAGCAGCCAGACAAGGCCTACGACCTGTGGCTGTGCACCGGCCGGGTGCTCGAGCACTGGCATTCCGGAACCATGACGCGCCGCGTGCCGGAACTGCATCGTGCGGTGCCGGCGGCAGTGATGTGGATCCATCCCGTCGATGCCGAGGCCCGTGGCCTGAAACGCAACGATCTGGTATGGATCGAGTCGCGCCGCGGCAAGGTCAAGGTGCGGGTGGAAACCGGCGGTCGCAACAAGATGGTCAAGGGAACCGTGTACGTGCCCTTCTTCGACGAGGGCGTGTTCATCAACCGCGTCACCCTCGATACAACCTGCCCGATTTCCAAGGAGAGCGATTACAAGAAGTGCGCCGTCAAGGTCTACAAGGCCTGAGCGACGGGCCGGAACGGGTGACAATGCGATGGATGCCGGGCGCCGGGAATTCCTGATGCGAACCGCGCAGAGCGCGGCGGTGGCCGCGTGCGGCGGATTGCTGTGGGCGCACCTGCTGCGCCAGGAGGCGGCCGCGTCGGTGCTGGCGCTGCGCCCGCCCGGCGCGCTGGCCGAAGCGGATTTCGCCGCCGCCTGCATCAAGTGCGGCCAGTGCGTCGACGCCTGCCCCTACGACACCTTGCATCTCGCGCGCGCGCAGGATGGCGCGCCTATCGGCACCCCGTTCTTCACGCCGCGCAAGGTGCCGTGCTACATGTGTACCGATTTCCCGTGCGTGCCGGCCTGTCCGACCGGCGCGCTCGACCGGAAATTCAGCAACATCGCCGATGCGCGCATGGGGCTGGCCGTGATCGATGCGGAATCCTGCTTGTCGTGGCAGGGTCTGCGCTGCGAGATCTGCTACCGCGTCTGTCCCGTGAAGGACAGCGCCATCACCATCCAGACTCATCCGCGCCAGTTGAGCAAGCACGCCATGTTCGTGCCGATCGTGCATTCGAAGGCCTGCACCGGCTGCGGCATGTGCGAGGAAGCCTGTCCCACCGACGAGGCCGCGATCCGCGTGCTGAATCCGAAGCTCGTGCAGGGCCGCATGGGCGAGCACTACCGGCTGGGGTGGAAATCGGAGACGCCGCCGCCCACCGCCGCGCCCACCGAGCCGTCCGTGGCTGCGCCCGCGCCATCCGCCGTCGAACCTGCCGCACCCGCGAAAGCGCCGGGCATGGATGTGCTCAATGAAGAACTCGAACTGTGAACGCCGTGGCGAATCCACCGAAAATCGGCCTTTGGGGCTGGCGCCATCTGATCCTGCGCCGCGGCGTCCAGTTCGTGGTGCTGCTGATGTTCTTCGGCACCCTGCATTGGGGCTGGGAAATCGCCGGCGCGCCCCTGCTGCGCGGCAACCTTTCGGCGGCCGAACTGCTCGGTGTGCTCCCGCTTGCCGATCCCTTCGCGGTGCTGCAGCAACTGGTCTCCGGCCA
>JANJXF010000032.1 GCA_024709165.1 Thiobacillus sp.
GAAATGCCGATATTGGCGTGCTTCGATTCGCCCGGCCCGTTGACCACGCAGCCCATCACCGCGACCTGCATGGTCTCGACGCCGGGATACTGGCCACGCCACACCGGCATCTGATTGCGAAGATAGGTCTCGATCGCCTGGGCGAGTTCCTGGAACACGGTCGAGGTGGTGCGTCCGCAACCGGGGCAGGCGGTGACCTGCGGCGTGAATGCACGCAACCCAAGTGCCTGCAGGATTTCCTGTGCCACGCGCACCTCCAGCGTGCGTTCGCCGCCCGGCTCGGGAGTGAGCGAGACGCGGACGGTGTCGCCGATACCTTCCTGCAGCAGCACCGCCAGCGCGGCGGTCGAAGCAACGATACCCTTGCTGCCCATGCCGGCTTCGGTGAGCCCGAGATGCAGGGGATAGTCGCACTGCGTGGACAGGTCGCGATACACCGCAATCAGATCCTGCACCCGGCTCATCTTGCACGACAGGATGATGCGATCGCCGGAAAGGCCAAGCGCCTCGGCCTTCGCCGCCGATTCGAGCGCGGAGGCAACCATCGCACGACGCATCACGACATCCGGATCGAGCGGCCGGGCCAGGCGCGCGTTCTCGTCCATCATGCGCGCCGCGAGCGCGGGGTCGAGACTGCCCCAATTGACACCGATGCGTACCGGCTTGCCGTGGCGGCATGCCACGTCGATCAGCGTGGAAAACTGCTCGTCGCGCTTGCTGCCGCGCCCGAGATTGCCGGGGTTGATGCGATACTTGGCGAGCGCTTCGGCGCACGCGGGTTCCTGCGTCAGAAGCTTGTGCCCATTGAAATGAAAATCGCCGATCAGTGGCACGCGGCACCCCAGCGCGTCGAGACGCGTGCGGATGCGCGGCACCGCCGCCGCGGCTTCCGCGGTGTTGACGGTAATACGCACGACCTCGGAGCCGGCCTCGGCAAGTGCCCGCACCTGGTTGACGGTCGCCGTGACGTCGGCCGTGTCGGTATTGGTCATCGACTGCACCACTACCGGCGCATCGCCACCGACCCGCACCGTACCGACCCGTACCTGGCGGGTGGGACGACGAACAATCTGCGACATCATGTTTCAGGCCCGGCTTTCGTCATGTGGCGTCATTCTTCCAGCGTGAAACGGGCGACCGTCACGTCGATGAAGGGTTTGAGATCGATCGGCCGGCCGTTGTAGGTCATGCGCACCTGCGCCGCGTTGCCGACCACCACATCAAACGGCGGTTCGCCGCGCACCTCGACGCTGCTGCCGGCCGTGTCGAGCTGGCGCCGCAGCATGCGCCCCGTTGCATCGCGGATTTCGACCCAGGAATCGGCGCCGAACTCCAGATGCAGCACACCGCGCACGGCCGGCGCGGCGACCCCAGGGGCGTCGTTCCCCGCCGCGACAGCCGCGTCCTGCACGGATGGCGCCGCAGGGGCAGTCTCCGGAGCAGGCGGCGCTTCGGCCGCTGCAGCGGAGGCAGCCGGCACCGTGCCGACCGGTTCCGGCATCGCCGGCACAACAGCCGGCACCATCATTGCACCCGCGGATGGCTCGTCTTCATCGCTGTTGAGCCACCAGTAAAGCGCCACCGGCACCACCGCCAGCACGAGAATGCCGAACAACGTGAGCAGCAGCCAGGGCGACGTCAGCCAGTTGCGCGAAGGCAGAGGCGCCTCGGGGCGCATCACGACCGGCTCGATCGTTGCGCCGCCCATGTCCGCAAGCAGGGGCTCGGGGGCAAGCCCCAGCAGGCGCGCATAATTGCGCACGAAACCGCGCGCGAACACGGGCTGCCCGAGTGCCTCGAAATCGTCGGCCTCCATCGCCTCGATCTGGCGGCGCATCAGGCGCAGACGTGCCGCCACCTCATCGACGCCAAGCCCCTGCGCTTCGCGCGCCTGGCGCAGCGCCTGCCCGACCGCCGCGGGCGAGGAATCGTTCATTCGTACTGCCCCGTCAGCAAACGGCGTGTCTCGTCGGCATCCGGGAAACGCTTGCGCAGCTGTTGCCCGTAGACCGCTTCCTGCGCGCGGTCGCCCAGCTTGCGTTCCAGGCGCACGCCGAGCCAAAGGCTCTCCGCGGTCGGCTGCGCGAGCTCGGCATGGCGCGCCAGCAGACGCTGCGCTTCCGCCAGTTGCCCCTGACGGAGGCGCAGACCGGCGAGCTTGAGCAGCGTGACCGCGTTGTCGGGCTGCAGCTTGAGTGATTTCTGCAGATTGGCCTCGGCCAGTGCCAGATCGCCCTTTTTCTCCGCGCACAATCCGGCGTTGACCATGGCGCGCTCGGGGTACGCGTACAGCGGATTGCGCAGGGCGGCGGCGAACTGTTCCAGTCCTTCGTCGTACCGGCCGCGTGTGCAAAGGAACCAGCCCAGGTTGTTGTATGCCTCGGAATCGTTGCGATCGAGCTCGATGGCGCGGCGGAAATTCTCTTCCGCCAACTTGTCCTCGGCCAGTTCCATGTAGATCAAGCCGTAGACGTTGTAGGCCGGGCCATAGCGGGTCTCCGCCGTGATCGCCTTGCGCAGCTCGTCGAGCGCGACCTTGTACTGTCCACGTGCGTAATAGGCGCTCGCCAGTTCGGTGAAGGCACGCGCACGCTGGCCACTCTCGGTGTCGGCCGTCTTGCCGGATACATCGCCGCCACCCTGCGGCATGGCTGCGCAGCCACACAGCCACAGGCTGAGCAGAAGAGCCTTCCAGTGTTTCACGCCGCCTCCCTGTGCAGTCGTTTCATCACGCGCCCGCTGCGGTCCGCCACTTGTCCCGCCAGCTGCCCGCAGGCGGCGTCGATATCGTCGCCGCGCGGCTTGCGCGTGGTGACCACATGGCCCGCATCCTGGAGAATCTCGCGGAACACACGCATCGCTTCGCCGCCCGGCTTCTCGTAGCCCGCATCCGGGAAGGGATTGAACGGAATGAGATTGAACTTGCAGGGCACGTCGCGCACAAGTTCGACCAGTTCGCGCGCTTGCGCAGGCTGATCGTTCACGCCGGCCAGCAGCACGTACTCGAAGGTGATGAAGTCGCGTGGCGCGTGCGCGAGATAGCGCCGGCATGCAGCCATCAGCTCGGCCAGCGGATATTTCCTGTTGATCGGCACGAGCCGATCGCGCAATGCGTCGTTCGGTGCGTGCAGGCTCACCGCCAGCGCCACCGGGCAGCGCTCGGCAAGCCGATCCATCGCCGGAACCAGCCCGGATGTCGACACCGTCACGCGCCGGCGCGACAGGCCGTAGGCGTGATCGTCGAGCATGACGCCGAGCGCAGTCACGACGTTCTCGAAGTTCGCCAACGGCTCGCCCATGCCCATCATCACCACGTTGGACACGGGGCGCTCGGCGATCTCGCCTGCGCCGTGATTGGACGCGATGCGGTTGGCTTCGGCCTTCAGGGAATGCTGTGCCACCCACAGCTGGCCGACGATTTCGGCCACGCTGAGGTTGCGGTTGAACCCCTGGCGTCCGGTCGAGCAGAAGCTGCACTCGAGCGCACAGCCAACCTGGGACGACACGCACAGGGTGCCACGGTCGCTCTCGGGGATGAACACCGCCTCGATGCCGTTGCCGACGCCGACATCGAACAGCCACTTGCGCGTGTCATCCGCCGATCGGTGCAGAAGCTTGATCGCGGGGGCCTGTACCACCGCCTGCTGATGCAGTTTTTCGCGCAGGCTCCTGGCGATGTCCGTCATCTGCGCGAACTCGGCCACCCCCGCCTGGTGGATCCAGCGGAACACCTGGCGGGCGCGGAACGGCTTCTCGCCGAGTTCGCCGAACCAGGCGGTCAATCCAGGGAGATCGAAATCGAGCAGATTCTGCGGCATGCGCGACTCAGCGGCCGGCGTAGACGTCGCAGCCCGGGAAGAAAAAGGCGATCTCGATCGCCGCGGTCTCCGGGGCGTCGGAACCGTGTACGGCGTTGGCGTCGATGCTCTCGGCGAAGTCCGCACGGATGGTGCCCGGATCGGCCTTCTTCGGATCGGTCGCGCCCATCAGCGCACGGTTCTTGGCGATTGCGTCCTCGCCCTCCAGCACCTGCAGTACGACGGGGCCGGACACCATGAATTCGACCAAATCCTTGAAGAAGGGGCGATCCTTGTGCACGGCGTAGAAACCTTCTGCTTCCTGACGCGAAAGGTGCTTCATTCTGGACGCCACGATCTTCAGGCCGTTGGTCTCGAAACGGCTGACGATCTTGCCGATCACGTTCTTTTTGACGGCATCGGGCTTGATGATGGAAAAGGTACGCTGGACAGCCATGTGCATGCTCCGGTGTTGAGGTGGGAAAACGGTTCAAAAAACGATGAAAATCAGCCCGCTAGGATAGCATGTGCGGCCGCCTGCTGTCTTGCTCCGGCGCCGCCCCTGGCGCGTCCGGCAGAATTCCCGCCTCGCTCGGCCCGACCCGGAATGCGACATCGACGCCGATGCCGTGCGCCCACGCCAGCCGCCCGTCGCACCAGAGGAGCGGCAGGCGCGCGCGCCGCCACGGCGGTACCGCGCGTTCCTGCAACAGATTCTTCAGGCTGCGATGGGGGCCACCCGGGACCAACTGGATGCGCTCACCCCCTGCACGCACGCCGAGCGTCACCACGCCGTTCTCCAGCGCCGTGCGGCGCAGACCCGCACCCATCGCCGGCGCCATCTTCACCTCGACGCCTGCCGCCGGCACCCACAGCGCCGTTTCACCCCGCCAGCACACCGGCGGCGCGGGCGGCGGCAGCGGCGGCACAAGATAGGCGCCGCCGCGAAAACGCCACAAGGACCACGGCCTGAGATTGACCTGCACGCGCGCATCGTGGCGCGCCGCCAGCAACTGGCGCAGGGCTTCGTCCAGCACCCGCGCCTGCGGCATGGACAGGCCGTGCCGCCCAATGAAATGGCGCAGCAGATTGCGCGCTCGCGCAGGCGTCAGCCGCGCCAGCGCGGCACAGTCGAGCCGCTCGTCTGCAATCGCCGCGGCGGCGTCGATGCATGCCAGCTCGTCGAGCAGCCCCGCAGCTTCCGCCTGCAGCGCGGCCGCGCGCGCGAGGGTGGCCGAGTTCTCCGGAAAATGCGCCGCCAGTAGCGGCATGACCTCTTGACGCAGCGCGTTACGCCGGTAGCGCACGTCGACGTTGCTGTCGTCCTCGATCCATTCCAGCCCATGCGCCGCGGCGTAGTCGCGCAGCCTGGCCCGGCCGGTGCCGAGCAAGGGGCGCAACTGCGCGGCGCGCCAGGCAGGCTGCCTCTGCAGTTCCGGCATGGCGGCAAGGCCCTTCGGTCCCGCACCGCGCAGCAATTGCAGCAGGAGCGTTTCGGCCTGGTCGTCCTGCTGATGGGCGGTAAGCAGGAAATCCGCGTCCACCGCAGCGAAAACACCTTGCCGCGCGCGTCGCGCAGCGGCTTCGATACCAGCGCCATCGTCGCGTGCGACCGCCACGCGATGGACGTCCAGTGCCACCCCCTGGGCGGCACACTGGCGCGTACAGAAATCCACCCAATCGTCAGCGTGCGGCGACAGTCCGTGGTGCACATGGACGGCCTGCAGCGCGAAAGGATGGACGTCCCGCAGGGCGAGCAGGACATGCAGCAGCACCATCGAGTCGAGACCACCGGAAAGCGCGAGCGCCAGCCGGGCGCCGGGCGGAACGTGGCGGACCAGCGTGTCCGCCACGCTGGCGACGACGGCTTTACTTGGCAGGAGCTTCCTTGAAGCTGCCATACGTCCGCAGGCGCTGGTAGCGCGCGGTCAGCAGGGCATCCAGCGGCTGCTTGCGCAGTTCCGCCAGGGTATCGGCCAAGGCGCGGCGCATGGTCTGGAACATGGCGTCCCAGTCACGCTGTGCGCCGCCGAGCGGCTCGTCGACGACGCGGTCGACCAGGCCATTCGCCTTCAGGCGGTCAGCCGTGATGCCCAGCGTCTCGGCGGCGACCGACGCCTTGTCTGCGCTCTTCCACAGGATCGACGCGCAGCCTTCGGGGGAGATGACCGAATAGGTCGAATACTCCAGGATCAGCGTGCGGTCGCCGACACCGATCGCCAACGCCCCGCCCGACCCACCCTCGCCGACGATGCTGCAGATGATCGGCGTCTGCAATTCGGCCATCACATAGAGATTGCGCGCGATGGCCTCGGACTGGCCGCGCTCCTCCGCACCGATGCCGGGATAGGCTCCGGGCGTGTCGATGAAGGTCAAGATGGGTATGCGGAACTTCTCCGCCAGACGCATCAGGCGCAGCGCCTTGCGATAGCCCTCGGGGCGCGGCATACCAAAATTGCGATGGATTTTTTCCTTGGTGTCGCGTCCCTTCTGATGGCCGATCACCATCACCGCCTCGCCATTGAAGCGCGCCATGCCGCCAACGATCGCAGCGTCGTCGGCAAAGGCGCGGTCGCCGTGCAGCTCGACGAAATCCGTGAACAGGCCCTGCACATAATCCAGCGTATAGGGGCGCTGCGGGTGACGCGCCACCTGCGACACCTGCCACGCGGAGAGCTTGGCGTAGATGTCCCGGGTGAGTGTCTGGCTCTTCTTCTGCAGGCGGCGGATCTCTTCCGAGATGTCGAGCGCGGAATCGTCCTGCACGAAGCGTAGTTCTTCGATCTTGGCTTCGAGCTCGGCGATCGGCTGTTCGAAGTCGAGGAAGGTGATTTTCATCAAATGTGGAAGGGAATGGGGAGTCAGCCGATCATTTTAGCAGGCGGCTGCCGCACCGCCGTCTGCTCAATGGTGGTGGCCATGGGCGCCATGGGCGTGACCGTGCGCGACCTCGTCCGGTGTCGCGCCCCGCACCTCGGCCACCGTGCACTGGAAATGCACCGCCTGACCGGCATAGGGATGATTGCCGTCGACGACGACCTTATCTTCCGCGATATCGGTCACCGTGTAGAGCATTTCCTCGCCACCCTCGACCGGCGCGCCGACGAATTGCATGCCGACCTCGATGTTGTCGGGAAACACCTCGCGCGATTCGATCCGCACCAGCTCATCGTCGAATTCGCCGAACGCATCGACCGGCTGGAGCTTGAGGTCGACGGTCTCGCCGGCGGCCTTGCCTTCCAGCGCCTGCTCGACCAGCGGGAAGATGTTGTCGTAACCTCCGTGCAGGTAGCTCACGGGCTCGTCGCTTTCTTCCAGCGTGCGGCCGTCGAGATCGCGCACGATGTAGGAAAGGGTGACGACGGTGTTCTTGCAGATGTTCATTCGAGTTCCTTTACCAGTTCCAGCACTTCCGCCGCGTGGCCACGGCTGGCGACGCCATACAGCGCGTGGCGGATGACGCCCTGTCTGTCGATGACGAAGGTGGCGCGGACCGCACTCTTGCGCAGGACACCGTCCACATCCTTGTCCTGCATCACGCCATAGGCCTCGCTCATCGTCTGTTCCTTGTCCGCGAGCAGCGGCACGCCGATGCCATGCTTGTCACGAAATTCGCCGTGCTTGATGCAGTCGTCGCGCGAGACGCCGAGCACGACCGCGCCGAGCCTGGCGAAGGCGTCCTCCAGTTCGGAGAATTCGATCGCTTCGGCGGTGCACCCCGGCGTGTCGTCGCGCAAATAGAAGAACAGCACGACGGTTTTCCCGCGCAACTGCGACAATTCGACGAAATTCATGTCCGCGTCCGGACTGGAAAAGTCCGGCGCGAGGTCGCCCGCTTTCAGCATGAGGACTCCGCAATTCAATTTTCGGCGCATTCTAGCCCGGAACGCGTCGCTATAATATTTTTTGTCGAACCGCGCCTGGAGACCCCGCAAGAATGAATGCCATCGAAACCCCGTCCGAGCTGCGCGCCGCGTTCGACACCCTGTTCGCTGGCAGCCACCGTGTGCTGCGGCTGTACGACCACGACCTCCATCTGTTCGAGCTGGACGACGTCACGCGCCATGCCGCATTGCGCGCGTTCTGCGTGGCGGGGGGCGGACGCCGCATCGAGTTTCTGCTCGACGACATCGGCCGTGTGACGCTCGCCCACCCTCGTCTGATGCACTTGGTACGCGACTTCGGCCATGTCCTGCAAATCCGCCAATCCGACCCGCACGCGCCACGCCCCGACGAAGCCTTCGTGCTGGCCGACCGCCATGGCGTGCTGCTGCGCGCGGACAAGTCAGCGCTACAGGCACGTCTGCACGCGGACGATCCCGCCATCGCCGCGCCGCTGCACCAGGTCTTCGAGGAGATGTGGCAGCGCGCACCCGCGCAGGTATCGGCAACGACGCTGGGGCTTTGACTCTCAGCGCCGATCCACCCAGCGGATTCCAGCGAGGGCGAAGCCGAGAAAGATCAGCAGCGGCAGGGTGGCCACGGCCGCAGGCGGCCAGTCGTTGAGCAGACCGAGATGGCCGAACAGACGGCTCAGCAGATGAAAACCCAAGCCAGCGAGGATGCCGAGAAATATCTTGCTGCTGGTGCCGCCCGTGCGCGGCCCCTGGATCGCGAACGGCATCGCGATCAGCATCATGATCGGGATGATGAAGGGATTGACGAATTTGCTCCACAGCGCGACCTCGTAGCGCGAGGACTTCTGCCCGTTCGCCTTCAGATGCGCGACGTAGCGCCACAGCGTGCGCGCCGACATGCGCTCCGGCGCCACCAGCAGCACACTGAGAATGTCCGGCGTCAGCACCGACTGCCAGCCCTGCGCCTCCCGGTGAATCGCGCGCAAACCCTCCGCACCGAAATGCGTTTCCATCACGTCGGTCAGATTCCAGCCCTGCTCGCCGCGCCAGTCGGCCTCGCGTGCCGCACGAATCCAGCCGAGCCGTCCCTCGGCGTCGAAACCGTATATTTCGATATCGCGCAGCGTGCTGTCCGGCATGACTTCGCGCACGTTGATGAAGGTGCTGCCGTCCTTCACCCACAAACCCGAGCGGAACTGCTGTGCCACCACCGACCGCGTCGCCGACAGCTTGAAACGTTGCGCCGCCTGTTCCGACCACGGTGCGACGTATTCACCGAGCAGCAGCAGGACCAGCGAGAGCATCACCCCGATCGCAGCGAAATAACCGGCCACGCGCCAGTTCGACAGGCCGGACACGCGCATCACCGCGTACTCGGTGTTGCCGACCAGGCGCGACAGGGCGAACAGCGTGCCGATCAGCGCCGCCACCGGCAGGATTTCGTACAGATGGCCCGGCACGCTCAGCAGTACCACCACCCCCGCCTGGCCAAGTCCGTAATTGTTGCGCCCGAGGCTGCCAAGTTCCTGGATCACGTCAAAAAAGGCGAACAGCACGAGCAACCCGAGCAGCACGAACCCGGAGGCTCCCAGCACCTGCGCGCCCAGGTAGCGCGCGAGCAGCTTCATGCCCTCCCCCTGCGCCAGGGGCGCGTGCGCATGCGCCAATGGAACAGCATAGCGGTGGCGGCAAGCATGATCAGATGCGGCGCGACATTGCCGACGACGGCGTTGAGCTTGTCCTGCGAGACCCAGACCTGCGCCAGCGACAAAAGATTGTTGTAGACGAAATACAGCAGCAGCGCGACCAGCAGGCCATAGGAGCGGCGCGCGCGCGTATTGACAAAACCGAGCGGAATCGCCATCACCGCAAGGATCAGTGCGGACAGCGGCACACCGATGCGCCACAGGAATTCGGCGCGCGCCTGCGGCGACGGATCGTGCAGCAGTTCATCGAGCGGTGCGTGGCGCACGCTGGCCGCCTTGTTTCCGACGGCGATGGGGTCGAGGCGCATCCAGTAGCGCTCGAATTCGACGACTCGGTAATCGAGCCGCCCAGGCGTGCCCTCGTAACGGCGCCCGTTCTTGAACACGAGATAGCGCGAACCGTCGGGCAGTTCGGTGTGGCTGCCCTCGTGCGCCACCACCAGACCAAGCTGTCCGTCGATGCGCGACTGCATGAAGACGTTACGCACCACACCGGTGAGCGGGTTGAGGGATTCCACATAGTAGACGCGCTGACCGCCGCTGGATTCCGCGAACAGTCCAGGCGCGATCAGGCTGCTCTCGCTGCGGCTGCGCAGCTCGTCGCGGTATTCGTTTTTCTTGGCCTGCGCCCATGGATTCAGAACCACGGTGAGCAGGAAGATCACCGCGGCCAGCGGCAGCGCGAAGGCGAGCACCGGACGCAGCCACTGCGTCAGCGACAGCCCGGCACCGAACCAGATCACCATCTCGCTGTCGCGCCACATGCGTGACAGCGGCAGCAACACACCGGCAAACAGCGCGATGGTCATCAGCACCGGCAGGAAATACAGCAGGGAAAAACCGAGGAAGGTGAATACCGCCTCGTTGGCGAGCTCGCCGCGCGCCACGTCGCCAAGCAGACGGATGAACAGCACCACCAGCGCGATCGCGACGAGCACCGTGAGCACGGCGCCCGCGGTCAGGCCCATTTCGCGCGTCAGCGTGCGCCGGTAAAGCATGGCTCGAAACGAAGGCGCCGCAAACACTTTTGACATTCCGCAGGACCCGCGCCAATAATCGCGCGGGCGGCGACATCGCCGCCGGACGCCACGATAAATTGTATTTTTTTGAGCACGGATATGAAGAACAGGGAAAGCGAAGTCGAATTTAGCATAAAAAGCGGCGCCCCCGAAAAGCAGCGCACGGCGTGCATCGTGGTCGGCGTGTTCGAGGGCCGCAAGCTCTCGGCCCCCGGTGTCGAAGTCGATCGCGTCAGCGAAGGCTACCTTGCCGGCATCCTGCGCGGCGGCGACATGGAGGGCAAGGCAGGTGCGGCGCTACTGCTTCACGGCGTCCCCAACATCCTTGCGGAACGTGTACTGCTGGTCGGTCTCGGCAAGGAGCGCGAGTTCCACGAAAAAGCCTATCGCGACGCCATCGCCACCGCGGTGAAAACCCTGCGCGACACCGGTGCGATGGACGCGGTGGTCACCCTGTCCGAGCTTGCCGTAAAAAAACGTGACATCACCTGGAGCATCGAGCAGGCCGTGGTCTGCGCGCATGCGGCGCTGTATCGCTTCGACCGCATGAAGAGCAAGCACGAAGACACCCGCCGCCCGCTGAAGCGGGTGATGTTCACCATAGCGCGTCGTGGCGAATTGCGATCCGGCGAGACCGGTCTCGCACACGGGCTGGCCATTGCCCACGGCATCGATCTCGCCAGGGATCTCGGCAACACGCCCTCCAACATCTGCACGCCAGACTATCTGGCGACCGAGGCGAAGCGGCTGGCGAAGGCCTACCGCTTCGGCTGCGAAGTCCTCGACCAGGCGGCCTGCGAAAAACTCGGCATGGGGTCCTTCCTGTCGGTCGGCAAGGGCAGCGACAAACCACCCCGCTTCATCGTGCTGAAGCACAACGGCGGCAACAAGGGCGACAAGCCCGTGGTGCTGGTCGGCAAGGCGATCACCTTCGATGCCGGCGGCATCTCGCTCAAGCCGCCCGCCGAGATGGATGAAATGAACTACGACATGAGCGGCGGCGGTGCCGTGCTCGGCGCGTTCCGGGCGATCGGCGAACTGGGTCTGCCGCTCAACGTGATCGGTCTCGTGCCATCCTGCGAAAACCTGCCCGACGCCCACGCCAACAAGCCGGGCGACATCGTTACCTCGATGTCCGGCCAGACCATCGAGATTCTCAACACGGACGCCGAGGGCCGCCTGATCCTGTGCGATGCGCTGACCTACGCCGAGCGCTTCGAACCGGACGCCGTCGTCGACCTGGCGACACTGACCGGCGCCTGCGTGATCGCGCTGGGCGCCCACCCCAGCGCGCTCTTCAGCAACCACGATCCGCTGGCACGCGAGATCGAGCACGCCGCCGACCATGCCTGGGACCGCGTCTGGCGCATGCCGCTGTGGGACGATTATCAGGAGCAATTGAAAAGCAGCCTTGCCGACATGGCCAATATTGGCGGGCGCCCGGCCGGCTCGATCACCGCCGCGTGTTTCCTGTCGCGCTTCGCCAAGAAATACCACTGGGCGCATCTGGACATCGCCGGCACGGCGTACAAGGGCGGGCGCGAAAAAGGCTCGACCGGACGGCCGGTGGCGCTGCTGGTGCACTTTCTGCTCAACCGCGCCGCCAAAATATCGTGACCGAAGTCACCTTCTACACGTTCGCCGAGGACCCGCTCGATGTCGCGCGGCGCATCGCGACGAAGGCCTACGCACAAGGCCGGAAGGTTATGCTCTACACGCCCGACGCGGACGTCGCCGCCACCCTCGACCGCCTGCTGTGGGCCACGCCCGCACTCGGCTTCGTGCCGCACTGCCGTGACAGCGACGCGCTCGCCGGCGAAACGCCCGTGCTGATCGGCATCAACCCGGACACACTGGGCCGCGCCGACGTCCTCATCAACCTCGGTGCTACCCAGCCGCCCGGCTACGCACGGTACGAGCGGGTTATCGAGATCGTCGGCCAGGACGACGCCGCACGCGAACAGGGGCGGGTACGCTACCGTTTCTATCAGGCGCGCGGTTACGCCCTGCACACCAACGACTTGCGCACGCGTCAGGAGAATCTATGAGCGACAGCCCCCTGCTCGGCAAGATGGATGCGCTGCTGAAAAAGCACCGCGGTGGCGATGCGCTGCCGGCCAGCGGGGCGAGCGCCGCGCCGCCGGCCGATGCCTGGCTGCCGGTGCTCACCGACATCATCGAACGCGGCACGCCGCCTGCATCTGCGGAAGCACCGCTGGCACCAGCACCCGCTGCCACGCCCTCTGCATCCGCGGTCGCACCGGCGCCCGCGATGGCGGCACCCGAGCCCGAGCCCCCCTTCTCTGCCGTCGTCGAGACGGGGGCGCAGAAGCTTGCCGTGGGCGACACCCTCACCGAGCAGTTGATGAGCGAACTCGCCCCACGCCTGAGCGAAGTCATGGAAAAACAGGTCGCCGCCGAATTGCGCAAGAATCTCGATGAAACCGTCTCCACCCTGCTCGCCCAGCTCGACGTCAACGTGCGCGAAATCGTCCGCGAAGCCGTCGCGGAAAAACTCAGGACGCCGCGCGACCCCTCTGCCTGAGCCGCCGCCTGGCCGGACCACCCGCTTTTTTGGGATAATCACGGCTTTGCCTGCAATCCATGGAACTCGCCAAATCCTTCGAGCCGGCTGACATCGAGAGTCGCTGGTACGCCCGTTGGGAGAACGCCGGATACTTCAAGGCCGGCGACACCCCCGAGGCTCCCGCCTACTGCATCCTGCTGCCGCCGCCCAACGTCACCGGCACCCTGCACATGGGGCACGCCTTCCAGCACACACTGATGGACGCGCTCACGCGCTACCGCCGCATGGCGGGCGACAACACGCTGTGGCAGCCCGGCACCGACCACGCCGGCATCGCAACCCAGATCGTGGTGGAGCGCCAGCTCGACCAGCAAGGCATCTCGCGCCACGACCTCGGTCGCGACAAATTCCTGGAAAAGGTGTGGGAATGGAAGGCGCATTCCGGCTCCACCATCACCCGCCAGATGCGCCGGCTGGGCACCAGTCCCGACTGGAGCCGCGAGCGCTTCACCATGGACGAAGGCCTGTCCAAAGCCGTCACCGAGGTGTTCGTGCGGCTCTATCGCGAAGGCCTCATCTACCGCGGCAAGCGTCTGGTGAACTGGGACCCGGTGTTGCAAACCGCGGTGTCCGACCTCGAGGTCGTGAGCCAGGAGGAAGACGGCTTCATCTGGGAAATCAACTACCCGCTGGAAGACGGCTCCGGCCATCTCACCGTCGCCACCACGCGCCCCGAGACGCTGCTCGGCGACACCGCCGTCGCCGTGCATCCCGAGGATGAACGCTACAGACACCTCATCGGCAAGCAGGTGCGATTGCCCATAGCCGAGCGCAGCATCCCGGTCATTGCCGACGAGTACGTCGACCGCGAGTTCGGCACCGGCGTGGTCAAGATCACTCCGGCGCACGACTTCAACGACTGGCAAGTCGGCCAGCGCCACAAACTCATCGCCATCAACGTTCTCACGCTCGACGCGAAGATGAACGACCTCTGTCCGGCCGAATACCAGGGCCTGGACCGCTACGACGCGCGCCAGAAACTGCTCGACGCGCTGCAGGCCCACGGCCTGCTGCTCTCCGCCAAACCGCACAAGTTAATGATTCCGCGTGGCGACCGTACCCACGCGGTGATCGAGCCCATGCTCACCGACCAGTGGTTCATGAGCATGGAGGGCCTGGCGAAGCAGGCGCTCGGCGTGATCGACACGGGCGAGCTGAAGTTCGTGCCGGAGAACTGGACCACCACTTACCGCCAGTGGCTGGAGAACATCCAGGACTGGTGCGTGTCGCGCCAGTTGTGGTGGGGCCACCGCATCCCCGCCTGGTACGACGCCGACGGCAACTTTTACGTCGCTCACAACGAGGAAGAAGCAAGAAAACAGGCCGGCGGTCGCGAACTGACGCAGGACGACGACGTCCTCGACACCTGGTTCTCCAGCGCGCTGTGGCCCTTCTCGACGCTGGGTTGGCCGGACAAGACAGTGGAACTCGAACGCTACCTGCCAACCTCGGTGCTGGTCACCGGCTTCGACATCATCTTTTTCTGGGTCGCCCGCATGGTGATGATGTCACTGCATTTCACCGGCAAGGTGCCGTTTCACGAGGTCTACGTCACGGGCCTCGTGCGCGACTCCGAAGGCCAGAAAATGAGCAAGTCGAAGGGCAACGTGCTCGACCCTATCGACCTTATTGACGGCATCGGCATCGACGAACTCATCGCCAAGCGTACCTCCGGCCTCATGAACCCCAAGCAGGCCGCCGGCATCGAGAAGCGCACTCGCCGCGAATTCCCCGAGGGCATCGCCGCCTACGGAACGGATGCTTTGAGGTTCACCTTCGCCAGCCTCGCCACCCACGGGCGCGACATCAAGTTCGACCTGCAACGCGCAGAAGGCTACCGCAACTTCTGCAACAAGCTGTGGAACGCCACCCGCTTCGCGCTGATGAACCTCGAAGGCCACGATTTCCTCCCCACGGCCGGGACAGATGGCGCATACGACCCTTCCGACGCCGACCGCTGGATCGAGGCCCGTCTGCAGCAGGCCGTCAGCGACGTGCACGACGCCTTCGCCGCCTACCGCTTCGACCAGGCCGCGCGCGCCATCTACGAATTCGTGTGGGACGAATTCTGCGACTGGTATCTCGAACTTGCCAAGGTACAGTTGAACAACGGCTCACCCGGGCAACAGCGCGCCACGCGCAGGACGCTCGCCAGCGTGCTCGAAGCCACGCTGCGCCTCGCCCACCCCGTCATTCCCTTCATCACCGAGGAGTTGTGGCAGAAAGTCGCGCCGCTCGCCGGTATCGAAGGCGAGAGCATCATGCTCGCGCACTATCCGGAGAAGGATGACACCCAGCGCAATCCCGGCAGCGTCGCCAACATCCAGTTACTGAAGGAACTCATCAACGCCTGCCGCACCCTGCGCGGCGAGATGAACCTCTCCCCGGCGCAGCGCGTGCCGGTGGTGATCGAAGGTGACACCACGCGCATCGACACGCTCGCGCCCTACATCGCCGCGCTCGCCAAGCTCTCCGGCGTCACCGCGGTGGCGACGCTCACCGAGGCCGATGCGCCCATCGCTCTCGTTGGTGACATGCGGGTGATGCTGGTGGTGGAAATCGACAAGCCCGCCGAACGCGCCCGTCTCGACAAGGAAATCGCGCGCCTCGAAGGGGAGATCGCAAAAGCGCAGGGCAAGCTCGCCAATTCGAGCTTCGTCGACCGCGCCCCCGCCGCTGTCGTCGAACAGGAAAAAACCCGGCTCACGGATTTCGGCGCCATGCTGGACAAGTTGCGCACGCAGCGCGTGCGCCTGGGCTGACAACGTCATCGACACCCGTCGGGCCGGGAGTCCCCTGCGCTCCTCCGGGATTCTGCAGGGGATCACTTTCCTGCCTTGGCACGGGCAAAGGCGGCAAGATCGTCCGGGAGGACGCCGGTCTGCAGGGCGCGCTGGTAGGCGGTGCGGGCCTCGGCGAGCTTGCCCTGGGCTTCGAGGCTGATGGCGAGGCCTGTCCACCAGACGCCTTGGCCGGGCTGTTGCCTGAGGGCCTGCTCGTAATGGCGGGCGGCGTCATCGGGGCGATCGAGCTGGACGAGGAGCGCAGCGAGGGTGGCGCGGTATTCGGCACCGACACCCGACTTACCGGCGATCTGCAGGAGCGTGGTGGCGGCGCCAGCGTTGTCGCCGTGGGCGGCTTGCAGGCGGGCGAGGCCCATGGCAAGACCAGGGTGATCCGGGGTGAGGACGCGACCGTCGCGCAGGAGCGCTTCGGCTTCTGCGGTTTGGCCGCTGCGGCTGAGCAGCGCAGCGAGCGCCAGGCGCGCCTCGGCGTGGGCAGGGGCCGCGTCGAGGACGGCAAGAAGCGCGAGACGGGTGCCCTCGGTACGTCCGGTCTGGAGTTCCACGAGGGCTTTGCGGTAATAGGTATCGGCGATTTCGCCACCCGAGGGTGGACGGGTTTCGTGCTGGATAAGGGGTCGGGCGGACTCGACCGCTGGGGTGGCAGGCAGTGTTGTTTCCGGCTTCAGGGTGATCCTGTTGCCGGGTTCAGGTGACGCGCCCACGAAGGTGACGGGCATGGAAACTTGCGGAGCCCGTTGCGGTACAGGCGGCGACTTGACGGTACGCGCATCGGCATCGGCATTGGCGGGGGCGGGGACGAGGGCTGCGGCAGTGGGTTCCTCCACAGGAGACGCCGGTGCGACGACGGGCGCCGTCGTGACGGACGGTGGCGCGGCGGCGGGAACCACGGCAACCTGGGCAGGTGCGGATAGAACAGGCTGGGTAGCGCGTGGCAGCACAGGGGACGCTTTGCCGATGGTCGTCCAGACGATCCAGGCGACCGCGCCGGCGATGGGCAGGAGGACGACGGCGAGCGTCCACAGACCGGATCGGCGGCGGCGCAGTGCGGCAGCAGGCGCTGGGGACGATGCCGCAGGACCGATCTGGCGAGCGTCGAGTTCACGCAAGGTCTGGTTGATGATGCTCATGTGAGGGCGTTCTGTACGAGCCAGCCGGCGACAGCACCGGCCACGACGAGTGCGATGCCGGCGCAGATGCGCAGCCATGGGCTGGAGATGGGGCGTGCGGCAAGGGTGTCATGCGTGGCTTCGCGCACTTCACGCTTGCCGGGACGCTCAAGGCCGCGCGCCCAGGCGAGCATCAAAGCCTTGTGGGCGATGACGTTGGCGATGCGCGGAACACCGCCGCTGGCGGCGTGCAAGGCGGCGACGGTGCGCGCGGAAAACAGCGGCGCGACAGCGCGATCGCGGCCGGCACGCACAAGGCGATGCTCGAGGTAGGCGGCGAGTTCGTCACGGGTGAGCGGGCGCAGGGTGTCGTGAAAGCTGATGCGCGTCTTGAACTGCGGGATGGCGTCGAGGCGGGCGTCGAGTTCGGGCTGGCCGAAGAGGACGATGCTGAGGAGCTTGCGTTTTTCGCTTTCGAGGTTGGACAGGAGGCGCACGGTTTCCAGACTTTGCGGCGCCATGGCCTGCGCCTCGTCGATGACGAGAACGACCTGGATGCCGACCTGGGCGAGGTCGATGAGACGAGTTTCGATGCTGCGCTGAACGGTGTAGGCGCTTTCGCTCGCGGCAAGTTCGAAACCCAGTTCGGCGGCGACGGCGAGGAGAATGCCGGCGGGATCGAGGGCAGGGTTTGGCAGGTAGAGTGCACGCGCATTTGCGGACAGTTCAGCGAGCAGGGTACGGCACAGCAGGGTTTTGCCGGTGCCGACATTGCCCACGATGCGGATGAAGCCTTCGCCGTTGGCGAGTGCGTAGCGCAGCGTGTCGAGCGCCTCACGATGAGATGGCGAGGCAAAGAAGAAATCGGTGTCGGGTGTGAGGCCGAAGGGCGCTTCGCCAAGGCCGAAGTGGGCGAGATACGAGAGTGTATGGCCGGCCGGAGTGGGTGTCGGCACGGCGATCGGGGTGGCAAGGGTGGAAGCCGGCACGGCGAATGCGCTCATCCCGGTCGTTCAACGGTCTGGCACGGCAAATGATCGATCCAGCATGGCGTCATGGCAGAGGGGCGGGCCGTTCGAGTTTCTCGATGCGCTGCCGGGTGGCGAGGGCGTCGGTCTGCCAGTCTTCGTGCCGATCGATGACGGTGGGTTTGATGAGAATGACGAGTTCGCTCTTGAACGTGTTCTGGCGTGTGTTGCCGAACAGGTAGCCGATGAGCGGGATGTTGCCGAGGCCAGGGATACGGTTGGCACCACCGTCGAAGGCCTGTTTCATCATGCCGCCGATGGCGACGATGCGGCCATCCTCGACCTGCACGACACTGTCGGTTTCCGATACTGCGCTGGATGCCAGCGGCAGGATGAGTTCGCCGGCGGCACCCGCGTCGATGAACTTGACCTTTTCGGTGACGACACTGACAGAGGGGCGCACATGCAGAGTGATGCGACCTTGCTCGTCGATCTGCGGGGTGACATCCAGCGCGATGCCGGAGAAGAAAGGCTGCAGGGTGACGCTGGGGGTGGTGGTGGTGCCGGCCCCGCCGGTGTTGCTGGTGGTCGATACGTCGGTGACGAAGAAATCGTCGGTGCCGACCCTGAGCACGGCTTTCTGGTTGTTCAGCGCGGCGATGCGTGGGCTGGAGAGGACGTGCACGTTGCCCTGGGTTTCGAGGAAGTCGATCAGTGCGGCGAAGCTTTTGGTCTGAAAGGCGAGACCGAAAACGCCACCGGTGGTGCCGGACGCCGCTGGCAGACCGCCGCCGAGCACCTGGCCGAGCGTGCCGCTGGCGGCACCGGTGACGAAGTCGAAGCTGCCGGTATCGGCGCCGGCGGAGGTCTTGTGCAAGCCATTGTGCAGCACGGCCCAGTTGATGCCGGTCTGGAAACCATCCTTCAACTGGACTTCGAGGATTTTGGCTTCCAGCATGACCTGACGCTCGACGGCAAGCGCGGTGGCCTTGAGAAAACGCTCGACGTCGCGCATCGCCTGCGGTGCGGCCTTCACCACGACCACGCCGGACTGCGGGCTGACAATGACCGTGCCGGTGTCTCCGGCGATGGCATCGAGCGCAGTTTTCAGTTCACCCCAGAAATCGGAGTTGATAGTGGTGCTGATCTTGCTGGTTTCCAGCGACTGCTGCGTCGTGCCGCCGCTGCCCGAGCCGCCGGTGCTGCCGGCTCCGGCGCCACCGGTGTTGACGGAACCGGAAACGACGCGAGTGTCCGAGGTACCGGCACGCGTGCCGGCGAGATAGTTGACCTTGAAGATGCGCGTCTGCGCGGTGAGTGGATGCACCACCACACGGCTGCCATCGATCGCATAGTCATAGCCGTAGAGCTCGCGGATCGAGGTCAGCGCCTCGGGCACGGTGACGTTCTTGAGGTTGGCGGAAATCACGCCAGCCACGTCCGGATGCACGAGCATGCTGTAGCGCGTGCCGGAGACGATGGCCATGAACACATCGCGGGCGGGTGCACCGTTGACCGCAAGATCGAAGCGTGTCTCGGGAAGCGGAATCGGTGCGGCCGCCCTGGGAAGCTCCAGCGCCAGCGACGGCAGTAGCGCCGCACGTGCCTGGGCGTCGCTGATCTGCGGCTGCACGGCTTGTGCTGCGGCGTCGATTTCCGTGCGAATCGCCTCTTGCGTCGGACGTGCGGTGAGCGGACCGGCGCACGCCCCAAGCAGCAGTGGTGCGACGACGGACAGAATCCAGGGTTTGTTCATGCGCGTGTTCTCCTGTGTCTCATTGTTTGCGCCGCCGCGTCTCCGCCTCGGGATGGAGCCTGAGCACGACGTTCTCGCCGCCGCGGCGCAGCACCACTTCAGTCTCGTCGATGCGCACGACACGCGCACCCTGGTAGCGGCCACCGACGCGAACCATCTCGCCGCCGAGGATGGCGACGCGTTGCGCGCCACTGCTGCGGATGCCGGTGAGCACAGCCGGTGGCGGCATCCCGGCGCTGTCGGTGCGCGGCGGCAGCGCGGTGGGATCGGGCAGTTCTGCCTGCACGGGCGACGCGGCGAATGCGGCCAGCAGACCAAGTCGAATCAGACGCGCAGCCATGCTTCTTCCAGACTGAGGGTGTGGACGGTGAGAACCAGTGAGAGCTCGGGACGCGTGCTCGCGTCCAGCCGCGCCTCGGCCCATTCGAGCTGCCATGGAAGCGCCTCGACGCGCTCCAGATAGGCAACAAGGTCAGCGTAGCGGCCGACGAGGGTGATCTCGAAGCCGTGCCGCCAGATACCCGCTGCTGCCGTGGTTTCCCCACGCGCCGGCTGCAACGGTTTCGGCGCGAGCGAGCGCAGCGCGGTGACGCGTACGCCCGCACCGCCACGCGCCATGTCGCGCAGCACCTGCGGCATGCGCTCGGGCGGCACCATGGCGTGCATGCGCTGTTCTAGTTCGGCATCGAGTTCGGCAAGGCGCGCGGTGGCGCGCGCGAGTGCCTCGCGCGCGGCCTGATCGGGGTCATCGGCAGTGCGCGCACCGAGCTCGGCCTGCTGCGCGGCAAGCTCCGCGATCGCGGCATCGGCCGCTTCGACGCGCGCTTGCGCGCCGGCCCGGCGCGCATTGACGGGGTCGATCAGCAGCAACTGGATCAGGGCGAACAGCGCCACGACGAGGGCAGCAAACACGAACAATCGCTCCCGCAGACTCATGGCATCGACGCGTTCACGCATGCGTTGCAGGCTTTCAGTGTTCATCGCCCTGCTCCGTTGCCGTCTTGACCGGTACGCCGGCGACGAGGGTGAAATCGACCTGGCCCGACGGGGCGGCCTGCGCCGGTATCGCCTGCACGGCGGCGAAGCGCATGCCGGCGAACGGCGCCTGTCTGCCGAGCTGATCGAGATAGGTGCTGAGCAGACGCGCTTCCAGCGCCGAACCGTTCAAGACGACATGCTCGGGTGCGAGAGTGAAGCCGTTCAGCCAGACGCCGTCGACGCGGCCGTGCGCGAGCCCGCGAAGACGCGCCGCAAAGCCGCTGGAAACGGTGCCAGGCGTGGTGCCGAGCAATGCGCGCAATGCCTCGCGCGCGGCCACCTGCGCCTCGGCGGCGCGCGCGCGCTCGGTGGCGAGCTTGCTGGCGGGGCGTGCCGCCGCCACGGCCTGCGCGTCGAACGCCTGCTGTACGGTGGCCTGCTCGGTTTCGCGCGCGGTGGCGCGGGCGTCGTCGGCGGCAGCACGGGTATGCAGCCAGGCGGTCCAGGCAAGCGCGGCGGCAAGTGCGAAACCCGCACCGAGCGTCATCTCGCGCAGGCCGAAGGCGTAACGCTTCTTCAGCAGCAGCGGGTTGATGAGATTGATCTGCTGGCTCATGGCTGCGTGTCTTCCCGGCGCAGCGCGGCGCCGATGGCGTGAAAGCACGCCGGCGGCAGCGCGGTGACGTCGGGCAGCGCGCTGGTGTCAAGCACGTCCGCGAGCGACAGGACCTCGACCGGCAAGGCGAGATTGGCGGCGAAGCCCTCGCGCAGTCGTTCGGCCTGTGCGAGCGGCGCGAGCAGCAGACGGTCGACCGGAATACCGCCGAACTGGCGATCGAAATGATCGAGGGTGCGCTGGATTTCCAGCGTGGGACGTTCGAGCGTGGCGCCCAGATCACCGCCATCGAGAACGGCCGGGCTCACCGCGAGGGTCCGCGCCATGCACAGTTCACCATCGAGCGAGAGGGTGAGCAGGCCGCCGGATTCGATGAAGGAGAACATGGCCAGGGCACGGCCGGGCTTTTCCAGACGCACGGCGATGTTGCGTTGTGCGGTTTCGATGATGTCGATGACCTTGAGATCGAGTCCAGCCCCGAGTGCGAGTGCGGTTTCGTCGGCCAGCATGGTATTGCGCGCGGCGACCGCGAACAACTGACGTACGTGGGTGAGATGTTCGGGCTGCGGCACGGCGAGCACGTCGAAGGTGCCGTCGTCGGCATGAAAATCGAGCTGGTCCTGGATTTGCCAGCGCACGGCGGCCTTGAGTTCGTCCGCCGGTACGTTGGGAGCGTCGACCAGACGCAGGCGGTAGTCGGCCGCCCGCAGCACCAGGCTCGCCGGTCCCGGTGCGTGCAGGCTCCCCAGCGCCTCGCGCCAGTTCTCTCCGGCCACCGCCACCTCGCCGGCGGCAAGCAACCGCGGCACGGCGACGCGGCGGTCGACGCGCGCATAGGCAATGCGATCTGCAAGACGCAGGTACGCGGTGAGACCACCTTCGGCTTTCCGGCGAAAGAAGCGCATGAGATTTTTGATGCAACCCCCTAATAATTCAACGAATACTACAACCAAATCCACCAGCGCAAGCGCGTACCGCGTGCAGTGTGCGATTCACCCCACAACCCTAGCTGCACACCTCAGTACATCTCGCGCATGTAGATCAGGTGCCGGCTGCCGCGATGCAGGCCAAAACTGGCACGCGCAACGGGATCGTTATCCCAGGTCGTGCCGGATGCCCACTTCCCCTGCAGATAGGAAAGGTCCGCGCTCGCCGCGACGCAAGGGGCGCCGCCCGGCGAGTCGCTGCCGAGGTCGATGCACAGGTCGACGCTGCCGCTGTTACCCGCCCCCGGTGCAGATAACCGCAGGTTGCCGCGACCACCGTTGAAACGGCCGGACAGCGTGACCGCGGTCTCGGGGCTGTTCAGATCGCGCTGCCAGTTGCTGAGCGCCACGTCGGCGGCGGAAAGCTGGGTGCAGAAATCTGCCGTATTGCGCACGAATCCACTGCCATTCCAATAGCGGGTTTCAATCGGCACCGGCAGGCCGAGCAGTTCCGAACCATGGGCACTGGACAAAGCCAGCAGGCCGAAACGGATTTGATTCCCCGCATCGAAAGCGATGCCAGAAAACTGCGCAGGAACCGTCGTGTCGATGGTGCCGTTGCCCGACACGCCGTTCTCGGCGAGGTCCTGAATGCTCATCGACAGGTCGATATCGGCAGCGAAGGGCGCGACCGGAATCGAGCGCAGGAACGCGAGTTCGTCGGCGGCATTGGCGGTCATGGTGCCGACCCCCCCGCCGCTCCCGGTGACGGTCGGTGCTCCGAGAAGACCGATATCGAGCGCGCCCGTGACCGCTGTGTAGGTCTGCACAGTGCCGAGCGGCACGAGCTTCCACAGCGCGCCGGTATAGTTGAGAGTGAGTGCGCCCGCGGCATTGCGGGCGGTGATCGTCGCCTCCGGAACGGTGACATAGCCGAAGGGCTGGCCGACGTAGGTGAAGGAGCGCGCCGGGCAACTCGTATCGTTGAAGGTCTTGAACTGCGGCGGGACGGCCGTGGGCGTCAGCTCGAAATGGTCGGGAACGAAGCGGCCGACGTCGATTGCTACCGAACAGGCATAACGGCCCGTCGCTGAACAGCTGGCCTCCGTGTCGCCCGCATCCACTGACGCGAAATTTTGATCCTGCAATTGCATGGTCAATGCACCAACCTCGGAGTAAGACGCCGTCATCGTCGTCACGACCCCGGATGCGGCCGACCAGATTCCCGAGGTGAGCACTCCGAGGGCGCAGCCCGACGCCGGCAGCAGGCACGCGCCCGGGCTCGCCACGGGGCTGCCGTTGTAATTCGACGTGGCGCCGCCGACCGCGTTGCGTGCAGTCGCCTCGATGCGAAACGGCCGCCCCGCCCGGTGCACGTGGCCGCCCGACGCGGACACATTGGCCAGCACCCGCGCACTGCCTGCGGTCATGCTGTCGGCATCCCTCACGATCACGCCGTCCAGTCTCGCCGGCCGGATGGCGAAATTGTCACCCGAACACGCGATGAGCGACGGGGCGCCGGTGGCCGGATGGCTGATTCGCAGCCGGACGTTGGCCCATGCGTTGGCGTTGGGTTCGGTGATGCCGGCCAGCGTCTTGCGCCCCGCGTCGGTGACGCTGAAGCCGAGCGTTCCCAGCGGATGGATCAGGCCGTGGGCCCCACATCCCGCGCCCACCGAGGCATCGACCAGCTCGATCTTCACATCGCCCGTGAACGCGGTGTCCACAGCCGTTCCGCCCGGCTGCAGTGCGACTACCGCGAGGCTGAACGGGACCGAGGCAATCTTGGTCCCGATCGTCCCGCTTGCGCTGCCTGCGGGCGTCACGACATCAAAGGCGTTGAAGCCGCTGGGCGTGCCGGACGTCCCGGTGACCGTCAGGCTGGCGGTGGCCGGACCGACCGAGCCGGCGCTGGACGTGACCGTCCCCGTGCTGTTCACGTAGCTTCCCGCGATGCTCGACGTGACCGATACGCTGACGCTGCACGACTGGTTCCCGGCGATGTTTCCTCCCGCCAGGCTGAGCGACGTGCCGTTCGGCGCGGCTGTCACGCTGCCGCCACAGGTATTCACCACGTTTGGCGATGCGGCATTTTTCAGATTGGACGGGTACGCATCGGTAAAGGCAATGTTCGCTGCGACCCCGGGTGGCGGCCGGTTCTGGATGCTTATGGTAAGCGTCGCGGATCCTCCCGTCGCGATCGCGGCAGGACTGAAGCTCTTGGTCACGGCGACGAGATCGGCATCGGCTGGTGACGTCAGGCCAAACAGAAGCGCCAGGATCGCAAGCCGTCGGTGCGGGCAGTTGGTACGCTGCGGATGGCAAAGAACATTCATTTCGCAAACACCGCCCTGATCTGCCGCTCGACATAATCCGGCTCGCCTGCAGCGCCGGCCCTAGCCGTGGACCGGATCTCGTAGACGGCTACGGTTTCCGCGCCATCGTTCGTGTCGCTGCGCCGGCATTCGACAGTGACCGTGAAGAGCGCAAACTCCCCGGCACCGAGACCAACGGTGGAGGGCGACACGGGACACGGCGTGGCCGGTCCCGGCGGGACGATCACCTGCCACGCCGCCCACTCGATGCCGGCACGCGCGGCCTGGTAGGCGCGCGCACTGTGCACGTCGAGTGCGCTGCTGAGATGGCTGGTACGCGACAGCGTGGTCATGTAGACAGCCAGCGCGGCCAGCACGACCAGCAGGAAGATCGCCGAGGGGAGCGCAAAGCCATGTTCGTCGCGCTGAAAAATCGCGTCAGTCATGGCTGATTCACCACCTGGGTTGCGGCGTAGAGACGCGCACTTTCGTTGTCGCGTGCAAGGGTAAGCGCGATGCTGACCAGCCCGCCACGCTCGGTGACACCCGGTTCGTAGGTGATGCGACAGGCACTGACACCATCCGCGAGCAGCGCGCTGGGCGTGGCGGCGGCAAAGCTCGTCGGTTGTGCCGCGGCGACGGCATAGCCCCAATAGCGGGTGAGCGTGCGCGCAGCGGGGTTGCACACGTAGCTCACCGCACCTTCGACGACATGAAAGCGTTTGCCCGGCGAAGCGAGCGGAAAAAGCTTGGCGGCCATGGCAATATTGGTCGCGCTGCCGGACGCACCTGTGAAGGTGGCCAGTGTCTCACCCGCCCAGGCATCGGCGCCGGGTATGCCAAGGTTGTACACGGCAATGAAGTCTCCGCTGCGCAGGTCGATGGCTGGTCCCAGCACGTCGAAGCTGCTGTCGGCCGCGGTGAAATCTAGGACGTCGCCGCCGCCCTCGGCGCGGTAGCGCCCGCCGGTGCGGGTGGCAAGAAATTCCAGATAAGTGACGCCGCCCGCCTCGATCACGCGCACGCTGTTGGGCAGCGCCAGACGGATGTCGCGCCCCATGCGGCGCAGCGCGGTGTCGGCCGCATCGGCAAGGCGTGCGCGGCGGTCCTGCGCGACGTAACTCTCCAGGGGCGCACGCAGGAACACCGCCACCATGGCGCCGACAATCGCGGTGACCGCCATGACGATGACGAGTTCGACCAGACTGAAGCCGGCAGCGCGGGCGGGTTCAGAGATTCGGCGCATGGCGGGTACGGTAGCCGGACAGGCTGACGTTATGGTTGCCGGGGCCGCTCACGGTGACCGTGACGAGCAGGGTCTCGCCTGCCGGAATACCGTTGAAGACGCCGGCGGAGGCGACGCTGACCGTGGCGGAGTAGGCATCGAGCCCCGCCACGACCTCACCGGCGACATCCGTGATGCCGTTCATGGCGAAGCCATGATAGTCGTTGACGTTGTCGAACGGCAGTGTGGCGGCGTAACGCGATTCACCCGCCTCCGGCCCGATGGTTTCGGGTGTCGCGCAGTCGGCGGCGCTGGCTGCGGTTTCACTGCCGGGATCGTCCGGATCGCAATAGGTAAAAGGCTTGGCCAGCACTTCTTCCAGCAGCGACTCGGCGATCGCCTGCACCTGCTTGCGCACCACCGGGTCGGCACTGGAACGCGCGCTGGCGCTGTAGACCGTCAACAGGCCGGCGACGGCGATGCCGATCACGACGATGAACACCAGGAGTTCGACAAGACTGACGCCGCGCTGCGGGTTTCCACCATCCGGGCGGAAGGCGGAAGCCCGCAGAATCGGGTGCCCGAATCCAGGCGTTCGCCGGAGCGGCGGTTTGTTGAACGTCTCCCTAATGGACATAGCCCGTCTCCCGCTCCACCCGCACGCGGTAGGTCCCGACCCCGTTCACCAGCAGCTCGAGGGTGGTGGCGATATCCGGGCGGCCGGCCGCGTCAAAGCCGAGCGTCGTGGCGGGACCGAGACTCACACCAGCCGGCGCGGTGACGGTATAGGGCTTCTCCCCGCCCGGACCGGGGGCTGGCGTGGCGCAGGGCGCGGTTGCGACGTAACACAGACTGGCCTGCCCCACGGTAACCTGCACGAACACCTCGCGGCGCTGCGCCACCGCCAGCTTCTGCGCGTAGCGCACGGTGGCCGCAAGCTGATCGGCATAGCCGCGGCTGTCGAAGCCGTTGCGCCCTGCCAGACGCGGCATGGCCACCGCCGCAAGGATGCCGGCGATGGCCATGACGACAATGAGTTCGACGAGGGTGAAGCCGTGGACCGAACGTGCTCTCACGGCATCCGCCGGGAACTCAGCAACCGGTGGTCGTCACCGCACTGACGACAGGTGCCGCGTTCGCCACGGGTGCCGTGTAGGTGAACGAGCAGTTCGCCACAGCACTGCCGCCGCTCACGCGGATGGTGATGACCGATCCGGCTGCGCCGCCGCCGCCCGCCAGGCTGTAGCCTTCCCGTGCAAGCGTCGTGTTCGCCGCGGCGACGCCGGTGCCGGCAGGGAAGAAGGTCGAGGTCAGGCCGCTGGCGTTGACCACACCCAGCACGTTGGCCGTGGGATAAGTATTGAGGATCTGTACCAGGCCGCTTTCCGTGCACAGGTTGGTGGTGTTGTTGGGCGGGTTGGCACCGAACCCCGTTGCCACCGCGCACGCCACCGTGTCGGCCACGCCGCCGCGCGCCAATGCGGTACCGTGGATCATCGCGGCCGCCGCCTGCACCGCGCCGCGCGCGGCATTGAGCTTGGCGATGCGCGCATCGCGCTGAATGTTGGTGAAGCGCGGCAGCGCCACCGCGGCAAGAATGCCGAGAATGACGATGACGACGATGAGTTCGATCATGGTGAAACCGTGCTGCCTGGTTTTCATTTGGTGTTCTCCACAGGTTGGGTGTCGGAAGACAGGCAAATTTCAGGCCCGTTGCTGCAAATTTCGGCGCAAAGCGCCAGAACTTTAGCGATACCTGATTCGCGCCCTCGTTCCGGCAGCTTCACGCCCTGCCTTGATACCCCCCAAACGCCCCGCGGATCGCCCTGGCAAGGCTGAACATAGCCTGACGCCCGCTCACTTGATGGCGACACGGGCGAGATCCCACATGGGCAGGAACACGCCGAGCGCGAGCACGAGCACGACCGCACCGAGGGCGACGACGATGATGGGCTCGATGCGCGCGGCGAGGGTCTTGATTTCGTAGTCCACCTCGCGCTCGTACATTTCGGCGACCTCCTGCATGAGTTCGTCCATGCTGCCGGTTTCCTCGCCGACGGCGATCATCTGCAGCACGACGGGGTTGAACACGTGCGTGGCCTGTGCGGTGCGCAGCACCGATTCGCCGCGTTCGATGCCGTTGCGCATCTGCTCGATGCGCGAGGCGATCCAGGCATTGTCACTAACTTCGGCGACGACGGACAGCGCCTGCGCGGCAGGAATGCCGCTTCTCAGGGACAGTGCGAAACTGCGAGCGAAGCGTGCGAGTGTGCTGCGCAGGATGATGGAACCGGTAAGCGGCAGGCGCAGCTTGAAGCGGTCCCAGACGAGCCGTCCGCTGTCGCTGGCACGCCACAGGCGGAAACCAGCGACGGCCCCCGCCAGACCAGCGAGCAGGAGCCAGCCATAGTCGAGCGTGAAGCGCGACGTGCCGATCAGCACTCTCGTCATCAGCGGCAGTTCCGCGCCAAGCCCCGCGTAGACCTTGGCGAAGGCGGGAATGACGAAGACGTTGATGACGGCGATGGCTACCGCCATGGCGATGACGACAAAAACCGGATAGCGCAACGCCTCCTTGATCCGCACGCGGGTTTCGCGCTCGAATTCGAGATGCTCGAACATGCGCAGGAGAATTTCCTCCAGCCGGCCGGTGGCCTCGCCGATGCGCACCATCGCCACGTAGAACGGCGAAAACACCTGCGGATGCTGGCGCATCGCGGCGGACAGGTCGCGCCCGGCCTCAAGCGCGGCCTTGAGCGATCTGATCACGCGCGTGAAGGCGAGGTTGCCGGTCGATTCGGCCAAGCCGTCGAGCGCACGCAGGATGGGCACCCCCGCGCGCATGAGGGTATAGAGCTGACGCGAGAACAGCTGCACGTCGATGGGCTTGACCGTCGGCGCGAACAGGGCGAGCCGCGAACCGTCGGCGCCGCGCCGCTCGGTGCGGCTGCTCTCGGTGATGCTGACCGGTGTGATGCCGCTCCTGACAAGATGGCTTGCACAGGCGACTGCGCTTTCGCCGTCGAACACCCCGCGCACCGCGTCGCCGCCTTGTGCACGTCCGGTATAGACGAACTGCGGCATCAGGCTGCCTCATCCTGAGCGCTTACGCGCATGGCCTCGGCGAGCGAGGTGGCGCCGGCGCGCACCAGTGCGAGCGCCTGATCGCGCAGGGTACGGCCAGCCAGCGAGGCGCGTGCGGCAGCCACGAAACGGGCCGGTTCCTCGCGCGCGAGGCTGTCGGCCAGCACCGCATCGATTTCGAGGAGTTCATGGATCGCGCGGCGCCCGGCGTAGCCCGTATGGTGGCAACGGTCGCAGCCACGCCCCGCGACAAAATCCGCGTCGCCGCTTTCATCTGCCGCGGCACCGAGCCACACCCGCTCCTGCGGCGTGGGCGCGTGCGGTGCCTTGCAGTGGTCGCAGACCCGGCGCAGCAACCGCTGCGCCAGCACACCCTGCACCGAGGTGGCGACCATGAACGCAGGCACGCCCATGTCGAGCAGGCGCACCGGGGTGGACGCCGCATCGTTGGTATGCAGCGTGGACAGCACGAGATGGCCGGTCATCGCCGCGCGCAGCGCGATCTGCGCGGTTTCCGGATCGCGCATCTCGCCCACGAGGATGACATCGGGATCCTGCCGCAGCATGGCGCGCAGCACGCGCGCGAAGCTGAGATCGATTTTTTCGTTGGCCTGCACCTGGTTGATGCCGGACAAACGGTATTCCACAGGGTCCTCGACGGTGATGATCTTGGTCCCGGGATCGTTGAGTTCGCCGAGCGCCGCATACAGCGTGGTGGTCTTGCCGCTGCCGGTGGGGCCGGTCACCAGTACCAGACCGTTCGGGCGATGGAGGATGGCACGAAAACGCTCCAGCATCGCCGGCGGCATGCCCAGATGGTCCAGACCCGGGGCGCCGTCGCCCTGACTCAGCAGGCGCATCACCACCGATTCGCCATACTGCGTCGGCAGCGTGGACAGGCGCACATCGAGGGTGCGGCCGCGCACCTTGATGGCGAAGCGTCCGTCCTGCGGCAGACGTTTCTCGGAAATATCGAGGCCGGAGACGATCTTCAGGCGCAGGGCGAGTGCCGGCGCGATCTTGAGATCGGCCTCGGTCTGGGGATGGAGGATGCCGTCGATGCGGAACCGGATGACGAGCTGTTTTTCCTGCGGCTCGATATGGACATCGGACGCGCCGACCTGCATGGCGTCCTCGAACAGGGTTTGCAGCAGACGCACCACCGGCGCGTCGACGGCGCCTTCGCCGAGCGCGTCCAGGCCGATGATGTTGGCATCGTTTTCGCTCAGATCGCGCGCGAGTTCCTCGGTGAGCCCCTGGATGTCGTCAGTACGCCGGTACAGCCGGTCAATCGCGGCGAGCAGATCGCCCTCGGCCACGACGGCAAGCTGGATGCCCTCGCCGACGAGACGGGCGATTTCGTCATACGCAGCGAGATCGGTCGGATCGGCCATGCCAACAAGCACATCGCCATCGCGCCGCATCAATGGAAGGGCGCGGAAGCGCCGCGCCTGGGTTTCCGAAAGGAGCTGGATAATGCGCGTTTCCGGATTGAAGCGCCGCAGGTCGACGAAGGGCAGCGCGAGCTGGCGCGCCAGTGCCTGAGCGATGTCGTTTTCGCCGGCCAGCCCGGTTTCGACGATGATGCGCCCGAGCCGCCGCCCGCTCCTCTTCTGTGCCGCCAGCGCCACCTCCAGATCCGCAGCCGAAATGACTTTCTGCTCGACCAGCAGGTCGCCAAGGCGGATTTTCTGACGTGCGGCGGGCGTCGAGGCGGCGGGTTCGGCTGGCATGGCGGACGGGTCTCCTGAATGTGCCCCTATCGGCACAAACGGACGCCGGCTTTAGCCCGTGAACGCGTGTGAGGCGCGCGCCGTGTGGCTTTCTCCGCCCGCAAAGGACGCGATGGGACGCGAAGACCAAGTCCGCCCACGGAGCCCCGGGTATCGGGCCATGGCGGCAGTTGCGCAGGTTTGCCGCAGATGGTTCATCCTTTCCCCACCCCTCGGGGGGCGCGAACGCTGTTCGCTTACCGCTCGGGTTTTCCGGCCCCCGGCCCCTCCACCCATTCCCCCGCCCGGGTGCCGGGACGCAGGCGACCCTGGTAGACGAAGCCGGAACCGTAGCGGCGCTGGCCATCCGGCGCGACGACGGGTTCGTTTTCGCTCCAGATCCACACATGGCCTTCGTGCGTGTCGAGGATGAAGGCGCGCCCGCCACCCTGGCCGCCGCTGGCTCCGGCGAGGGGTAACGCCTGGTAACGCTCGTCGGCGAGCACGCTCACCGGCAGGGCAAACAGCACCAGAAGCATGAGGAAGCTGCGCATGCGGTTCCTTTCACATTCGGTTGGTTCAGCATAGGTCATCCACGTCCGCCCCTTCATGGTCTGACGCCGTTCCGCTCACCCCGCATCCTCACCGAAACAAGGCTGCGACCGCTGCAGAGTCGAGCACGTATTCGTGGTCGCAGATGTCGTCGTGAACCCGGATTTCGCCATGCTCGGCGAGGATGGTTTCGCATTCGGCGCGGCCGATGCCACGCAGCATGGCATGGATCTTCGCCGGGTCGTATGGGCAATGATAGGCCACTGGACGCGGATCGAACACGCGCACGTCCTCTTCGGGAAACAGGCGGCCGATGAGGGCAATGACGCCCAGCCCAAGCAGTTCCTCGGAACGCACGGTGGCCGCGAACTGCTGCACGCGGTTCCAGCCATCGGGATCGCACGCCGCCGCGCCGGGCAACGCCTGCAAGAGGAGGCCGGCAGCGCTGTCGCGGTTGGCGGCGAGCCACAGGCGGGTGGGCAGCTGTTCGGATTGGGCAAGGTAATGTTCGAACGCCGCAGCGAGCGTGTCGCCCTGGAGCGGCACGTGGCTCTGATAGGGCTGGCGCATGTCGGCCAACTCGAGCGTGAGCGTCAGCGCACCCTCGCCGAGCAGCTGCGCGAGCGTGCCGGCGGCAACATCAGGGGAGGCACGCGCCATGCCGCGCAGGCGCAACTGTTCGTCACAGTCCATGACCAGGAGCGGGATGGTACCGTCGCCGCGCAACTGGAAGGTGAGGCGGCCGGGTTGTTTGAGATTGGCCGCGATGAGCGCCGTAACGCCGGCAAGTTGTCCAAGCAGCTCGGACGCCGGTTGCGGGTAGCCGCGCCGTGCCGTCATATCGCGCCAGGATGCCCCCAGTTGCACCCACGCGCCACGGATATCGAGCGCCTCGAACAGGAAGCCGCGCACGCGGCCCGCATCGGCGTCCAGGTTCAATTGAGCTGCACCCGTTCGCCCCAGGGCACGGGGCTTTTGCCCTTGACCAGCCAGACAACGGGATAGGCAGGTGGCGTTCTGGGAAAGTCGCCCTCCGCATCGGTGAAATACACGAGCAGGTTCGGGCTGCGGCCTTCCCGCTCGACCCAGTCGAACACCGGACGGAAATCGGTGCCACCACCGCCTTCGACGCCTTCTGGCAGCTGCAGGGTGTCCCAGGGCTCGAATTCCCACGGCCCCGCCTCGTCCACACAGGTGTCGCAGGCAAGCAGGGTGATGCGCGCGCGCACCAGGCCTTTGAGGGCATCGAGTTCGCTGGCGAATTCGCGCAACTCCTCGTCGGTGATGGAGCCGCTGGTATCAATGGCAGCGATCACATCGATGCCCTCGCTCGACAGGCGGGGCAGCAGCGCGTCACCCTCGCGCCGCGACGGCCGGCGCCACGAGTAATCGTCGCGCTGGTTGATGGCGAAGAAGCGCGCCAGGAGCGCGCGCCATGGCAGGCTGGGCGCAAGCAGGCCGTCGACCAGACGCAGCAGCGACTGCGACAGCTTGCCGGCCTGACGCGCGGCCTGGGCAGCCGCAGCGAGCCGACTTTTCCACTGTTCCGCAAGTCTTTCGCGCTCGCTTTGCGACAGAGACTCGGGCTGCGCCGAGGTCTGGCCACCGCTGCCCTGCTGCGGTTCGCCCTCGCTCCGACCGTCCCCGGCCTGCCCGCCGGAGTCGCCCGCATCGGGTTTGTCCCGACGCTCGCCTTGATCCGGGCTGCCGCTCGCCTGGTTGTCGCTGTCGAACAGATGCTGGTCGAAGGACTCCTCGGTGGTGTCCTCGGGAATAAGCGGATAGATCTCCTCAGCCGACAGCGTCATGTAGTTCTGGTCGGCGAGGATGCCATGCAGCGGCGGCTTCATGCCCTCCTCGATAAGAATGAGGTTCACCGCGTGGTCGCAGGCGACGTCCCAGCGGTGCCGGGAGCGGTACTGGCGACGGTGTGGATGACCCATCGCGCAATGCATGGCCTCGTGCGCCAGTACGAATTGCGTCTGCGCGAGGCTGAGGTTGTCGATGAATTTCGGGTTGAAATAGAACGCCTTGGCGTCGGTACCGGTGGTGGTGCACCAGTCGCCGCCCGGCGTCAGCGGCAGGTGCATGACCAGCGCGCCGAGGAAAGGGCGTTCCATGATGAGCCGCGTGCGCGCCGCGGCAAGCTTGGTGAGGATGGGTTCGAGCGCGGGACCGGGCTGTTCTGCCATATCAGGGCGTGTCGACACACGTTTCCCTAATGCTCGTACAGCACCAGGTCGGTGATGCTGTTGGCCCATTCGGCGAACGCCGGTACGGAAAACAGCGGGCGGCCGACGGCGCGGTGCAGGTCGGACACCAGCATCACACCCATCTCGCGCTGCGGAAAACGCTGCGCGTACTTGAGAATATTGCCGTACACCGTGGCCGCGTCACCGCAGTCGGCGGCAAGCAGCGCCTTGCGCACCAGCGCGGCGGCGACGCCATACTGCAGGTCGATGCCGTCCGGCACCTCCGCCGTTTCGCCGGCGATGATGGCATCGATGTCCGGCATCTGCGCCATGTTGTCGACAAAGGTCTTCAACTCCAGACCGGCGGACTGGCCAACGCAGGCGATCAACGCATCGGCGAGCAGGGTGGTGGCGTCGAACTTCTGCAGCGCGCGATGGGCAAACTCCCACGAACGGGGGCTGGGGAAGGCGATCGGCGTATGTGCGGGATCGAAGCTGAACAAGAGGTCGGGGCGGAAACGCATGAAGGCGATCACGCGCGGATCGACGTTCTCGCTGTAGGCCCAGCGCACCCAGTCGTCGAGAAACACCTCGACTTCGTAGTGGGTGAAGCGGTTGGCGAGCGGCGCCGGCATGGCATAGGTGACGCCACGGTCGCCCTGGCGGTTGCCGGCGGCGAAAATCACCCAACCCTCCGGTATCCGGTATTCACCCAGGCGGCGGTCGAGGATGAGCTGGTAGGCGGCCGCCGACACAGTAGGTGGCGCCGAGGTGATCTCGTCAAGGAACAGGATACCCGACGGGCCGTGGCGCTTCGCGTCCGGCAGCACAGCGGGGATCGACCACTCGACAAGTTGCCCGCTGCGAAACGGAATGCCCCGCAGATCGGTCGGTTCCATCTGGGAGAGGCGGATGTCGATAAGCGGCACACCATGCTGCCGGGCAATTTTTGCGACGATCTGTGACTTGCCCACACCGGGGGGCCCCCAGAGCATCACCGGGGTGTGGTGGCCGTCGGTGGTGCTCGCGAACTCGCGGTCGAGAATGGTTTCAATGTGGGAAGGGCGCATGGACAGGGCGTGCGACAATGGGTGTTGTGGAATGATAAACGCTCGCGCTCGCGTATTCCAGCTTCGCCCTTGCCCGGACTGGGGGGATTTTGCTACCGTGCGCTGTCAGGAAGATCAAGGCGATTCGCCGTCCCGGACGCTGGCCCAACGACTCGGTACGAACGTTTCCCTCTCACCTGACTCCATTCTGCAAGCGTGCGAAAGGGACTGCGTCTCGCTTCGCGAGTTTCACACCAAAAAACTGGATTCGGCATGAATTTCTGTAGTGAATGCGGCGCACCCGTAGTCCTGCGCGTACCCGATGGCGACAGCCTGCCTCGCCACATGTGCCCGCACTGCGGCACCATCCATTACCAGAACCCGAAAATGGTGGTGGGCTGCATCCCGGAATGGGAAGACAGGATACTGCTGTGCCGCCGCGCCATCGAGCCGAAACATGGCCTGTGGACCCTGCCGGCGGGCTTCATGGAAAACGGCGAGACGACGGCCGAGGGCGCAGCGCGCGAGACCTGGGAAGAAGCCGGCGCACGCATCGAAATCGGCAACCTGTACACGCTGTACAACCTGCCGCACGTCAATCAAGTGTATTTCATCTTCCGCGCGCGGCTGCTCGATCTCGATTTTCAACCCGGTATCGAATCACTCGAGGCGCGGTTGTTCGCAGAGACAGAGGTTCCCTGGGACCGGATCGCCTTCCGCACGGTGCGCACTACGCTGGAGCAGTATTTCGCCGACCGTCGCAACGATAGCTTCGATTTTCATTTTGGCGACATCCGCACGCGCTGACACGCGCGGCGGCCAAGACCTTCAGGCCGCAGTGGCGAGCTGTTCCCTCCCCAGCACGTCCATGCCGACACGCACCCAGTCTTCGTGGATTTCCTGCACTTCACCCAGGCGCAGACGATAGATCGCGCCGCCGTCGCGTGCTGGTTGGTATCGTTGCCCTTGCCGCCGATCAGCACATCGCCGTCGTCGCCCACCCACCTGTTGATCCGAACCCACACCACCGTTCAGATTGTCGTTGCCGGCACCGCCGCGTAGCACATCCTCTCCGGCCAGACCGTCGAGCGTGTCGTCGGCGCCGCCTCCGAAGAAGTCGCCTTTCTCGGCCGTGCCGGTCAGGGTGTCGGCTTCCTTGGTGGCGAATCCCAGATGGCATGGGGTTGAACGCAGAGTTCCAGCGCCTCGCGCCATGGGCGCAGACGCAGGCCGAAGGTGCGTGCGAGCTTGTCGCAATCGAGGCGCGAATTGAGCGGACGCTGCGCCGGGGTGGGGTAGTCGCGCGCAGGAATCGGCAGCAGCCTGACGTCGACGCCGTCGAGCACGCGGATCGCCTCGGCGAAGCCGTGCCACGAAGTTTCTCCCGCGTTGCACAGATGATAGACACCCCACGGCGCAGCCGCATCGAAGCCGCCTGGAGTGGCGATGCGTGCAAGCACCTGCGCGGTCGCCTCGGCCAGATCGCGGCACCAGGTCGGTGCACCGATCTGATCGGCGACGATCTTCAGTTCGTCGCGCTCACGCATCAGGCGGCGCATGGTGAGCAGGAAATTGCTGCCGCGTGCGCCGTACACCCACGATGTGCGGAAGATCAGGTGCGCACAAGCGCTCGCCTGGATCGCGCGTTCGCCTTCGAGCTTGGTTGCGCCATAGACGTTGAGCGGCGCGCAGGCGTCGTCCTCGCGCCACGGCACCGTGCCGCTGCCGTCGAACACGTAGTCGGTCGAGTAATGCACCAGCAGCGCCCCCAGCCGCGCGGCTTCTTCCGCCAACACGCCGGGGGCGACGGCGTTGACGGCGCGCGCGCGCTCGGCGTCGCCCTCGGCCTTGTCGACCGCGGTGTACGCGGCGGGATTGACGATGAGCGTCGGCGCCAGGTCCCGCACGCAGCGGCGTACCGCGTCGGCATCGCACAAGTCCAGCGTGTCGACATCCACGGCGACGATTTCACCCAGGGCGCCCAGCGTGCGGCGCAGCTCCCAGCCGGCCTGGCCGCCGGCACCGGTGAGGAGGATGCGCGCGCGGCTCACGCGTAGACCTCCGCTTCCCGCAGCGCGGGCTGCGCCGCGTCCTTGGCCGACAGCTGCGGCGCACCGTCCAGCGGCCACGCCACGCCGACGTCCGGATCGTCCCAGCGAATGCCGCGATCCCATTCCGGCGCGTAGTACGCCGTCGTCTTGTACAGAAAATCCGCGCTTTCCGACAGCACCAGAAAGCCGTGCGCGAAACCGGGCGGAATCCACAGCATGTGGTGGTTGTCCGCCGACAGTTCGTGGCCGGTCCACTTGCCGAAATGCGGCGACGACCGGCGTAGATCCACCGCCACGTCGAACACCGCCCCGCTCGTCACCCGCACCAGTTTGCCCTGCGGCTGGTGGAGCTGATAGTGCAGCCCGCGCAGCACCCCCTTCTCCGAGCGCGAATGGTTGTCCTGCACGAAGTCGAGATCGAGCCCGTGCTCCGCAAATGTGCGGCGGTTCCAGCTTTCCAGGAAGAAGCCGCGCGGGTCGCCGAACACGCGGGGTTCGATGAGGAGGACTTCAGGGAGCGAGGTTTGAGCGATGTTCATTATCGGGGGAAACGGTGAGCGGTGAGCAGTTTACATCACCGCCGCTGCGGCCCTTGTGGACGCGCCTGCAGGGGGCAGGCAGCAGCTGTTGGACAGTTCAACCCGGATTGTCCATTGGCCCCTCTCCGCTTGCGGGAGAGGGAGAAAACCAGTCCAAGCACCACGTTTGATGCTCAATGGACAATTTGGGTTCAATCATCCTAGAAACCGCAGTTGGACGCGCCCGATGGTGCGTCTGATCGCGTGCCTGCCGCGAAGCAACGACGCCGCAGGCCGGGGCCTGCAAGGAGGCGCGACAAAGGCTGGCGCGTGAGCAGGCGTGCCAGCGGGTGCGTAGCGAACCCACCCGACAGGTGAAGGCGGTCGAAGGCAGAATGTTCAGCGTTCATGCGGCATTCACGGAGGCAGAGAGCGGTCAACTGCGGTTTTTAGGTTGAAGTGTTTCTGTAGTTCCACCGCCGCCTTTTCGTCGATTGCAAGCTCTCGAATACACGCTTTGAGCCGGTCTGGATGTTCCCGCATGTACTTGGTGGCCTGCTCAAACGATTTCATGGCCGCGTCGCCATAGGCTTCCTGCGCCTTCCGCAATGCCGCTTCCGGAAGCGGTCCCCAACGGCCGATCATCATCGCAAGATCAATAATGTCGCGGCTCATGGTCGACTTGTCCGCCCATCGGTCGGCGTTCGCCAGCAGCTTTTCCGTGTAAAGATCGTTCCTGCTCAAGCAGGGTACAGGCATGTCCACGACCTGCGCGCCCTCAACGGCCACACGCCCCTCTCGAACGATCTCAAACTTGATCGGTTGGTCGTTCACGGACAAGACAGCGCGCACACCGTACTGGTCCGCCCGTGGCTCCCGGAGAAACCCAACGTCGGCCGAGAACATCCGCGTTAACCCGTGATCAAAAACCTCCTGGCGAAGATTGCGGTATCCAGCATGGTCCGAGCACAAGAAGTCGATGTCTCGCGATTCCCGGAATTCGTCGAGCTGGAGGGCAATGCACGTTCCGCCTCCAAACAGACAAGACGAATCTTCAAGCAGGCTTGTGTTCATGCCTTGCAGGACTTGATCGATCAAGCGGTGATGCGCCCGCCTATACATTGAGGACTCCGCTCCCGTAGGCCCTGGTCAGCCTCTCAATCAGCTCGCGCTCGGGGTCGGTCAGCGTCGCTTCATCAACGAATCGCCAGTTGGCTTCGTAGAGCGCAAACGCCTCGTCAGCGGCAATCTCCTTGCCCTGGCGTTGCCATGCCAAAAGCATGAGCTGCGGGTAATCAGCGATGCAAACCGTTTCTTTCCGCATCTGGTTTCCTTTCGGTGCCAACTTGCTCCACACCCAATTTCACGCTCACAGAGTAGCAGAATGTCACCGATTGACGGGGCGGAAACCGGATCAAACACCACGCCACCCGAATCTGACTCGGACATGGATCGCCAAGGCCGTGCGAGCCGCCCCCACCACCGTCGGCGAGCACGTGCGTCGCGTCCGGCTGGCCGACTTGGCTTGGGATAAAGCGGTGCCTCCTCAGGAAAGTCCGACGACCCCATGCAGAGCGGGTCGATCGATCTTTCCATTCGCGTTCTTCGGCAGCGGATCGATGAGCGTCACTCTCCGCGGCACCATGTAGACCGGCACGATGGCGGCGACCTGCTTCAGCAGGTCTGCCGGCGCCACGGCCGCATGCGCGGCAACGAAGGCGAGGATCTGCCCCAGCCCCTCGCCGAGCGTCTGGTAGACGACGGCGCATTCCTTGACTGCGGGCAGGCTGTTGAACGCGGCCTCGATCTCCTCCAGCTCGATGCGATAGCCCATGTGCTTGATCTGGTAGTCGGCACGGCCCCTGAAATGTAGCCAGCCCTTTGTGTCGCGCTGCACGAGGTCGCCCGTACGGTAGCCGATGTCGGCATAGTGCTCGTGGCGCGGGTTCTGCACGAAGGCCCGCGCGGTGCGCTCGGGGTCGTTGTAATAACCCAGTCCCACCTGTGGGCCGCGCAGGAAGAGTTCGCCGAAGTCGGGGTCGGCGTCGTCCTGCGGCAGGATCTCGTAGTCGAAGTTTTCCGCGAGCAGGCCGAGTGGCGCGAGGGCCTGCATGTCGTCGAAGTCGGCCACGCCAACGGTATGCGCGGAACAGATGCAGGTGCACTCGGTGGGGCCGTAGACGTTCTCCAGCGCGGCGCGCTCGCCGAACAACTCGTGCAGCTGGCGCAGCTTGCGCTTGGAGAAGCCCTCGCCGCCGAAGACGATTTTTCGCATTGCCGGGAAATCCGTCGCGACGAGCGCGCGCGTGGTGAGCAGATAAACGAGCAGCGATGGCACCGAGAACCAGATCGTGCATCCAGCCTCGTTGACCAGACGCACCAGGCGGCGCGTGTCGCGCACCTGTTCGGCGGTGGCGGGCACCAGCGCGGCGCCGGAGAAGATCGCCGTGTAGAAGTCGAACACCGAGTTGTCGAAATAGATCGGGTTGACGTTGGTCAGCACGTCGTCCGGCGTGATCGCGAAGCGATTTTGCGCCCAGGCGATGAAGCCGAGCAGGTTGGCGTGCGACATGACCGCGCCCTTGGGCATGCCGGTCGAGCCGGAGGTGAACATGATGTAGGCGGGATGGCTGCCGCTGAAGTGCGCGTCGGCCGGCGCAATCCCTGCATCCGGCAGCGCGTGCAGGTGCAACACAATGTCGTGCCCTTCGGCGGCGAGCTCGGCTGCGAACGGCAGCACGGTGAAGGCGTTGACGACCAGCCGCGGCCGGCAGGTGGCGAGGATACGGTGCAGGCGCTCCCACGGGCTGTCGGGGTCGAGGTTGACGTAGATCACGCCGAGCCTGAGGCAGGCGAGCATGGCGGCGTAGGCGACAGGCGACTTGTCGTGGAAGAACACGGCGACCTCGCCCGGCCGCAGACCCTGCGCGTGGATGGCGGCGGCGACGCGGTCGGCCAGATGATTCAGTTCGGCGTAGCTGACGCGCTCGCCGGTCTCGGGATAGCGCAGCGCGGGGTGCTCGGCGTGCTGTGCGACGATCTCCCGGAAGGCCGCGCCGAGCGTGGTGACGTAAGGCACGCTGCCCCCTCCGCTAGATCACCAGCCCGCCGTCGACCTCGAGCACGGTGCCGGTGAGATAGTCGTTCTCGATGACGTGGCGCACCGCGAGGTAGAGGCTTTCCAGTTCGCCCAGGCGACGCAGCGGAATCTGCTGCTGCAGGCGCGTGAGCGTCGCTTCGCTCAGCGCGGCGCGGGTCGACGGCGTGTCGAAGAAGCCGGGCGCGATGGCGGCGAAGCGCAGCCCCATCGCGCCGAGCTCCTTGGCCCAGGTGTGGGTGAGCGCGTTCACCCCGGCCTTGGCGGCGGCGTAGGCCGACTGCCCGGCGTTGCCGCGGGCGGCGATCGAGCTGATCGAGATCACCACGCCCTTGATGCGCTTCGCCAGCATGCGCTCGACGACACGGCTCGTTACGAAGAACACGGAATCGAGATCGGTGGCGATCACGCGGCGCCAGGACTCGCGCGAATGCACCTTGTCGCCGCGCGACAGCAGGTTGACCAGCGGTTCGCTGTGGATGATGCCGGCGTTGTTGACCAGCACGTCGGGTTCGAAGCCGGCGTCAAAGAGTGCCTGCAGCGCGGCGTCGACGGCAT
>JANJXF010000039.1 GCA_024709165.1 Thiobacillus sp.
GTGCGCGCGGTGCGCAGCCAGGCGACCAGCTCGGCGACCGGCACCTGCTCCATGCTCGTGGGCCCCGGCGGCAGGAAATAGGCCTCGAGCGGATCGAGCGACCACACCTCGATGCCGCGCACCGCGAGTTGCCGCGCCGCGTCGAGTTCGCTCGCACCGCGGCCATACTCGGACGACACCCACAACAGGAGACGCTCGCCTGTCGCGGGAAACACCTGCGCCTCGGGCTGGGCCGCGCGTGCGCCCCATGCGGCAACCGCAAGCAGCGTCAGAATTGCGGCGCGCAGGACGCGAATGGGGGAAGTCGATGCCATGTCGACATGATGCCGGCGAGCCCGGCCGGGACAAGGGGACGTTTGAACCATCCCCGCGTGTCCGGTCAGTCCCCCGCCCGCCAATGCCCCGAACGTCCCCCCTGCTTTTCCAGCAGGCGAATGTCACCGAGCCTCATGCCCCGATCGACCGCCTTGCACATGTCGTAGATGGTGAGCAGCGCGACCGACACGCCGGTGAGCGCTTCCATCTCCACGCCGGTCTTGCCGACGGTTTCGGCGGTGACGGTGCAGGCGATCGACGACGTCCCGGCATCGGCCTCGAATTCCACACCGACCCGGGTGAGCGCAATGGGATGGCACAGCGGAATCAGCTCAGCGGTACGCTTGGTGGCCTGGATGGCGGCGATGCGGGCGATGCCGAGCACGTCGCCCTTGGCCGCCTCGCCGCCGAGGATGCGCGCCAGCGTCTCGGGTAACATGCGGATGCTGCCACGGGCGACGGCGATGCGGCGGGTGTCCGACTTGCCGGCGACGTCGACCATGATGGCGCGGCCGCCTGCATCGAAATGGGTGAATTCGCTCATGTTTCGGGAACCAGATGAAGATATCCGCATCGTAAACGAAATGCCGCTCCCCCGGCCCTTCTGCGATTTGCCCCTGTGATGATCCTGCGTACCTTGCTCGCCCTCACGCTCGCGGCCCAGCCCGTCGCGGCGGCCGACCTGCCCGATCTCGGCGAAGTGTCTCGGCAGTATTTCTCCGACCAGGAAGAACAGTTGCTGGGGCGCACCATCCTGCGCGACGTGTACACGGACCCGCGCTACCTCGACGACGCTGCGATCGAGCATTACCTCGACCAGCTCGGCTACCGGGTTGTCGCGGTCAGCTCGCGCAACCAGCAGCGCTTCAATTTTTTTGTCGTCACCGACCCCACGATCAACGCCTTCGCCATGCCCGGCGGCCTGATCGGCGTGCACACCGGTCTGCTGCTCGCAGCGCAGAGCGAATCGGAACTGGCGAGCGTCATCGCGCACGAGATCGCCCACGTGACGCAGGACCACATCGCGCGCATGGTCGCGGCGCAAAGCCAGAGCCAGTGGCCGACGCTGGCCGCCCTGGCGCTGGCGCTGCTGGCGGCGCGCTCGAATCCGAACGTCGCCAGCGCCGCCATCGCCACGACGCAGGCCTATTCGATCCAGAGCCAGCTCAACTACAGCCGCGACTACGAGCGCGAGGCGGACCGCCTGGGCTACGACACCTTGAGCCAGGCCGGCTTCGATCCGCGCGGCATGGAGGAATTCTTCGGCCGCATGCAGCGCGCCAACCGCTTCTACGACACCAGCGCGCCGGCCTACCTGCGCACCCATCCGCTCACCACCGAACGCATCGCCGACATGGCGGCACGCAGCGAGTCGGCGCCCTACCAGCAGATTGCCGACAGCCTGGAATTCCAGCTTGTGCGTGCGCGCCTGCGCGCCATGGACGACAGTCCGCAGGACGCAGTGCGTGCGGCGCAGACGGCGCTGAAGGATGGGCGTTACAGCAGCGCGATTGCGGCGCGTTACGAACTCGTTGCCGCGCTCGGGCGCGCACGCCAGTTCAGCGAAGCCGAGACCGAACTGCAAGCGCTGCTCACCGGCAAGGCGGCAAGTCCGATGATCGCGCAGCTCGCCGGCGACACGGCACTCGCCGCGGGCCAGCACGCGCTCGCCTTGCAACGCTACGAAGCCGGCCGCCGCGCCTACCCGGAATACCGGCCGCTCGTCCACGGTCTGATTCGCGCCCAACTGGCGGGCGGACGCCGCGCCGACGCGCTCGCGCTCGTCGAACGGCAGCTCGCCTTGCAAGCCGGTGACCGCCGCCTGTGGCGCCTCGCAGCAGAAGCGCACGCCGGCCTCGGCCACCGCCTGGCGAGCCATCGGGCACAGGCCGAGGCCGCGGCCCTGAGCGGCAATCTGGTCGCCGCGATCGAGCAGATCACCCTGGGCCTGAAGGCGGGTGACGGCAGTTTTCAGGAACTCTCGGCGGCAGAAGCGCGGCGGCGCGAATGGCAGGAGGCCGAAAAGCTCCAGCGCGGCCGCCGCCGATGAAACGCCAGACGCGCGCAACGACGCGGGGTTGGTAGAAAATTACCCCGGCGACTGGATGTAAAGGATCGCGCGTGGTCTTGCATAAAAAAAACTTCTTCCACTATGCTCTGTCTCAATCGTTGGTTGAATGATGTTCTTCGCGGGCAGGGTGCGCAGACGTCATCCGGCCCGGTTGGCAGAATAATCAGGAGGAAGACTTTGATGAAGAAGCTTCGGCAGGCAGCGGTCGCCTGCACGGTCGGCTCCGGCATGGTGGCAGGGGCGGCTCTGGCGCAGCCCGCGGCAAGCGCGCGGGAACCTGCCGGCAAGCAGCTTGCCTTCGACGTACGCAAGGGCAACTGCCTCGCCTGCCACGGCATGCCGACGGTCCCCGATGCGGTGGCGGCCGGGCTGTATGGGCCACCCCTCATCGCGATGAGCGCGCGTTACCCGGACAAGGCCAAGTTGCGCGCGCAGATCTGGAACGCGATGGAAGCCAATCCGGCGACGACCATGCCGCCTTTTGGCAAGCACGGCGTCCTGACGGAAGCCGAAATCGACAAGGTGACCGATTTCGTCTACGGTTTGTAGTACCCCACGTTGCACCGTTCAATCAAGGAGAGAGTCAATGAATGCACTTCGTAGAAACGTACTCAAGGGCGCTACCGGCGCAGGCGCCGTCGCTGTCGCCGTTGCGGCCGGGCTGCTCAAGCCGACCCAGGTGCTGGCCGCGCCGCGCAGCGCGTTCGAAGCCAAGGATCTGGCGGGGGCGATGAGCGGACTGGGGGCGACCGGTGCAGCCGAGTCCAAGGACATCACCATCAAGGCACCGGACATCGCCGAGAACGGCGCCGTGGTGCCGGTCGAAGTGACGAGTGCCATCGCCGGCACCAGCAGCATCGCGATCATCGCGGAAAAGAACGCCACCCCGCTGGTCGCCGATTTCGACCTGATGGGCGGCACCCAGCCCTTCATCTCGACCCGCATCAAGATGGGCCAGACCGCGCTGGTGCGCGCCGTGGTCACGGCCGGCGGCAAGAACTACACCGCCACCAAGGAAGTCAAGGTCACCATCGGCGGCTGCGGCGGTTGATCCGCACCATCCACCGTCCCGTTTCGTCGAACTGAATCTTTAGAAAAGGAGAGCCAAATGGCTGAACCGATGCGAATTCGTGCCACCATGGCCGGCGATGCCGCCGACGTCAAGGTGCTGATGAACCACCCGATGGAAACCGGCCTGCGCAAGGACGCCAAGACCGGCCAGCTGGTGCCCGCCCACTACATCTCCGAGGTGACCGCCGCACTCAACGGCACCCCGGTCCTGAAAGGCGGCATGAGCGGCGGCGTTTCGAAGAACCCTTACCTGGGCTTCAAGATCAAGGGTGCCAAGGCGGGCGACAAGGTCACCGTCAACTGGGTCGACAACACAGGCGACAAGAACAGCGCCGAAGCCACCATCGCTTGATTGCGCACTGCTCCCCGCGGGGCGAACGTCCCGCGGGGTCCTGCTTGTGACACGATATGCGCAAGTCAAGCGAACCGCATTTCTGGCCGGTAACATTTAGACTGGAAATACGGCGTATCCACACTATAAAAATAAAATCACTCCGCTCAGGCGGCTCTATCAGCGCACTTCATCCACCCCCATGCCTTGCCATGGCCGGCGAACCTTGGGTGACCGTGGACCGATGTGGTGTCGTTTTCGTCATTAGTCATCCCTAAATTTCAGCGGAGGTATGTATGTTCAAAAAAACCTTGCTTACACTGGCCATCACCGGCTCGGCCGTCCTCGTCATGGGCGCCAAGGCGCCCGAGGACATTCTCGACGCGCTCGCCAGGAAAACCAACAACGCCCCGTATCTGGTCCAAAGCCCCCAGAACCGCATGATGATGCCGGACAACCCGGCCTACGATGTCGCGGAAGAAGGCGCAATCCTGTTCAAAACGCCGCGCGGACCGAAGAACGTGTCCATGGAGAAATGCGATTTCGGCAAGGGTCCGGGCGTACTGGAAGGCGCCTACGTCGAATTGCCGCGTTATTTCGCCGACGCCGGCAAGGTCATGGACCTGGACAGCCGACTGGCGTACTGCATGAAGACGCTGCAAGGGTTCACCGATAACGATCCCGCGGTCAAGGTGAAGCATGGTTCCGGCAGCGACGTCATGAAGCTGCAGACCTACATCGCCGCGAAGTCCAACGGCATGCCCTGGAATCCGCCGCTCAATCATCCGCTGGAAAAAGCCATGCGCGACGCCGGCGAGGTCATGTTCTACCGCCGCTCCGGCATCATGGACTTCGGCTGCGTGACCTGTCACACGAAAGAAGGCGCGCGTATCCGCGCTTCGGTGCTGCCCAACGTCTACAAGCCGGACGAATGGACCAAGGCGATCTCGTGGCCGGCGTACCGGATCAGTCAGGAAAATGTCCGCAGCAGCCAGCATCGCCTGATCGAATGCCTGTGGCAGATGCGCTATCCCAACATGAAGAACGGCTCCGACGCCTCGATCGCACTGATTTCGTTCTGGACCGACGCTGCGCGTGGCGCACCGGCCATCCTGCCCGACCTGAAGCGCTGATCGCCGACTCACGAGGAGAAACCCACATGCTCAAGAAAACCTCCATTGCCGCGGCCGTTGCCGCCGCGAGCGCCCTGATCCTGATCGCCGGCGGTTGCGCTGCAACCAGCACCGGCAAGGCCGAGACCGCCAAGCCCGCACAGGACACCGCCAAGCCCGCGCCGGACACCGCCAAGCCCAAGGCGGTCGATTACACCGCCATGACCCCGACCGCGCTGGCCGAGTACCTGATCTTCGAATCCGGCAGCTACGATCTCAACCAGCCGACCCAGGAAGGTACCAACGGCCGCGCGCGTCTGACCCAGGATGAGATCCAGAAAGCCTGCACCTTGAAGAAAAGCGAGGAACTGAGCGACAAGGCCCGCGAAAAAGTCATGGCGCTGGCGGCCGCCTCGATCAGGTATCCCGAAGGCGGCATCAAGCTCGGCGACTGGAAGAAGGGCCGACAACTGGCCTGGTCGGGCTTCGGCTTCCGCACCGCGCACAATCCCGACAAGCACGGCCCGGGCGAAGCCGGCGGCAACTGCTACAACTGCCACCAGCTTGCCACCGACCGCACCGGCGGCACCATCGGGCCGAGCCTGACCGACTACGGCAAGATTCGTGGCAGCAGCCCGGAAATGCTGAAATACACCTACGACATCATCTACAATGCGAACGCCACTTTCCCCTGTACCAACATGCCGCGCAACGGGGCCAATGGCATTCTGAATGATGCACAGATTGCCGACATCATGGCCTATCTGTTCGACCCGGAGTCGCCGGTCAACAAGCACTGATCTGCCCGGCGTCCCATCGCCATCACGAAAACACCGGCCTCGCAGCCGGTGTTTTCACTATGATGCGCAAAAGGGAGGAAGGAGAACCCCATGAAACAAACTTGGATCATGGCATTGCTGGCGTGGATGGCCGCTCTGGGAGCAAGCCTCGGCGCGGCCAGCGTCCAGGCATCGCCCGAACAGGACAGGCTGGATCTCGTCAAGTACTATACAAGCCGATACCCGAACGTCAGGCTTGAAAGCTACGTCTGGGGCGCGCTCGCTTTCAGCCCCGACAGCCAGGCACAGTACGCCGCGATCATGGAGTTTCCGCCTTTCGAGGCCGAACTCGACCAGGGCCGCACGCTGTGGGAGACGCCGTTCAGGAACGGCAAGACCTACGCCGGCTGCTTGCCCAATGGCGGCAGGATGATCGCCGGCAACTATCCGATGTTCGACGACGCGAAGGACAAGGTCGTGACCCTGCAGGATGCGCTCAACGACTGCCGCGCCGCCAACGGCGAAGACGCCTACCCGCTCGACGACATGAAGACGATGGGCCGGCTCACTGCCTACATGCGCACGCTGTCCGACGGCATGCTCACGAACATCAGGGTCGAAGGCACGAAGGCCGTGGCCGCCTACGAAGACGGCAAGAAGCTCTTTTACTCGCGCAAGGGGCAGTTGAACTTCGCGTGCGCCAGTTGTCATGTGCAGAATGTCGGCAACTATCTGCGCTCGGACCTGATTTCCCCCGTGGTGGGCCACACGGTGCACTGGCCGGTCTTTCTCGCTGGCGACACCCTGGTGACACTGCAGCAGCGCTATGCCAATTGCTTCATTCGGCTGCGTGCGGTGCCACCCGCGCAGGGCAGCACCACCCTGAACAACCTCGAATACTTCCATTCCTACATGTCCAATGGTCTTCCACTCACATCCTCGGTGTTCCGCAAGTAAGTAAACGAGACCACCACAAGCTCCTGAGACAGCCGGACGTTTCCATTTCGATGAAAGGTGCGAATGACACCCATTTCCTGACTAGGAATTACCATTTACCGGATCGCCGCAACCGCCGACACTACGGCGTCTCAACACGACATTTACAAGGAGTCTTCCATGCATATGAATCGTCGCGAATTCCTGCAATTGCTGGCTGTCGCCGCTGCCTCGGGCATGACACTGGACAGCCGGTCCGCACTCGCGGGCAAGGCGCCTGCCAGTTTCTACGACGTGCCGCGCCACGGCAATGTCTCCTTCCTGCATTTCACCGACTGTCACGCACAGCTGCTGCCGGTGTGGTTCCGCGAACCCAACGTCAACCTCGGTATCGGCGCAGCAGTCGGCAAGGTGCCGCATATCGTCGGTCGGGAACTGCTGAAGACCTACGGCATCAAGCCCGGCAGCGCCGAGGCGCACGCCTTCACCTACCTCGATTTCACCGAGGCGGCGAAGGTGTATGGCAAGGTGGGCGGCTTCGCCCACCTGAAAACGCTAGTCGACACGATGCGCGCGCAGCGTCCCGGTGCCCTGCTGCTCGACGGCGGCGACACCTGGCAGGGGTCAGCGACCTCGCTGTGGACCCATGCGCAGGACATGGTCGACGCCTGCATCAAGCTCGGCGTGAACATCATGACCCCGCACTGGGAAGCGACCTTCGGTGCCGATCGTGTAATGGAGATCGTGAACAAGGATTTCAAGAACGCCGGCGTCGACTTCGTCGCGCAGAACGTCGTCACCAACGACTTCGGCGACCAGGTATTCAAGCCCTATGTGATGAAGGAGCAGAACGGCGTGAAAGTTGCCGTGATCGGCCAGGCCTTCCCCTACACGCCGATCGCCAATCCGCGCTGGATGGTGCCCGACTGGAGCTTCGGCATCCGCGACGACGGCATGCAGAAATGGGTCGACGATGCCCGCGCCAACGGGGCGCAGGTGGTGGTGGTGATATCGCACAACGGCATGGACGTCGACCTCAAGATGGCCAGCCGCGTCACCGGCATCGACGCCATCTTCGGCGGGCACACCCACGACGGTGTGCCGCAGCCGGTGCAGGTGAAGAACGCCAAGGGCATCACTCTCGTCACCAACGCCGGGTCCAACGGCAAGTTCCTCGGGGTGATGGATTTCGATGTGCGCAACAAGCGCGTGACCAGCTTCAAGTACCGCCTGCTTCCGGTGTTCTCCAACCTGCTGCCGGCCGATCCCGACATGGCTGCCTTCATCCAGAAAGTGCGCGCGCCGTACGAGGCCAAACTGAACGAAAAACTTGCCGTCACCGACGACTTCCTCTACCGGCGCGGCAACTTCAACGGCACCTGGGATCAGGTCATCGTCGATGCGCTGATGGCGGTCAAGGGCGCCGACGCCGCGTTCTCGCCGGGCTTCCGTTGGGGCACCACCCTGCTGCCGGGCGACCCCATCACCATGGAACGGCTGATGGACCAGACCGCGATCACCTACCCGGAGACGACACTCAACACCATGACGGGCGAGACGATCAAGACCATCATGGAGGATGTCTGCGACAACCTGTTCAACGCCGACCCCTACTACCAGCAGGGCGGCGACATGGTGCGCGTCGGCGGCATCGAATACACCGTCGATCCCAACGCCAGCATTGGCAAGCGCATCACCGACATGCGCATCAAGGGCAAACCGGTCGAAGCGGACAAGACTTACAAGGTCGCCGGCTGGGCGCCGGTCGGCGAAGGCGTCGAGGGCGAGCCGATCTGGGACGTGGTCGCCGCCTATCTGCGCGACCGCAAGGTGATCAAGGGCGTGAAGCTGAACACGCCGAAGATCGTCGGTATCGGCAAGAACAATCCCGGCATCGCTGACTACCCTGGTGAATTGTCCTGAGGCCGCGGCTTCGGTGTGCATGAAAAATGAAGGGGGCTTCGGCCCCCTTCTTGCATGAGCCGCGGCGCCCGCAGGCAGCTGCAACAGTACAGCAACAGTACGAACGGGGGCTTGCAAATATGCATACGGAATGCATAATAAGACCCGCAATTCGGATTTGTGTGTGCGGGAGGCTGGGTGCACCTCGAATCCGGGCGGCGTTCCCACCTTAAGACAATGAGGATTCGAAACCATGAGCTCTGCGTTCACGAAATCCGCAGCCCGCAATATCTTTTATGGCGGCGCGGCGTTCTTCTTCCTGCTGCTGGTCGGACTGAGCTTCGACACCATGCAGACGCTACCCAAACGCGACAACCGTGAAAACCTGAGCGAGTCGGCGATACGCGGCAAGCACATCTGGGAGACGCGCAACTGCATCGGGTGCCACAGCCTTCTGGGCGAGGGCGCCTACTTCGCCCCCGAACTCGGCAACGTCTACACCCGCCGCGGCCCGGAGTTCATCAAGGCGTGGATCCAGAGCCAACCCACCGGGGTCCCCGGACGCCGTCAGATGCCCAATTTCAACCTGACCGACGCACAGCTCGACGATCTGGTCGAGTTCTTCAAGTACACGGCCGGTATCAATACCGCCAAGTGGCCGCCAAACATCGAAGGCTGATCACGCCCAAATCCATTCATGCTATAGAGAGGGAGTTTTCATGAAATATCAATCCCAGGCGGTCGCGAAGCCTTATTTCATCGCGGCGATCGGGCTGTTTCTCGGCCAGATCCTGTTCGGCCTCATCATGGGCCTGCAATACGTCATCGGTGACTATCTGTTCCCGGCCATCCCCTTCAACGTGGCCCGCATGGTGCACACCAACCTGCTGATCGTGTGGCTGCTGTTCGGCTTCATGGGCGCAGCGTACTACCTGATTCCGGAAGAGGCGGAGCGCGAACTGCACAGTCCGAAGCTCGCGCTCGCAATGTTCTGGATTTTCCTCGTCGCCGGCGCAGCCACCATTCTCGGTTATCTGCTGGTGCCCTACGCCACGCTTGCCGAAATGACCGGCAACAACATCCTGGCGACCATGGGCCGCGAGTTCCTCGAACAACCGCTGCCCACCAAGGTCGGCATCGTGATCGTCGCGCTGGCCATGCTGTTCAACCTGTCGATGACCGTGCTGAAGGGCCGCAAGACCGCGATCAATCTGGTCCTGCTGCTCGGTCTGTGGGGTCTGGCGATCTTCTTCCTGTTCTCGTTCTACAACCCGGCCAACCTGGTGAAGGACAAGTTCTACTGGTGGTGGGTCGTGCACCTGTGGGTCGAGGGCGTGTGGGAGCTGATCATGGGTGCGATGCTCGCCTTCGTGCTGATCAAGGTCACCGGCGTCGACCGCGAGGTCATCGAGAAGTGGCTGTACATCATCATCGCCATGGCGCTCATCAGCGGCCTGATCGGCATGGGTCACCACTACTTCTGGATCGGTACGCCCGAATACTGGCAGTGGTGGGGCAGCGTGTTCTCCGCCATGGAGCCGATTCCCTTCTTCATGATGACGCTGTTCGCCTTCAACATGGTCAACCGCCG
>JANJXF010000050.1 GCA_024709165.1 Thiobacillus sp.
GCCGAAGAGCAGTCTGGACAACTGGGTACGTGCAGCCCGGGAAGGCAAGCTGGTGGAAGTCGGCAAGGGGCAGCGGCTGCCGAGCGAGTTGGAGCTTGAACTGACGCGCCCCCGCAAAGAACTGGCTGACGTGAAGATGGAGCGGGACCTGCTAAAAAAGTTTGCGACGTATTTCGCGAAGGAGTCGCGGTGAAGTACCGTCGGATTGACGAACTGCGACAGCAATATCCAGTGGCGGCGATGCGCCGGGTGATGGACGTCTCGGAGAGTGGCTACCACGCCTGGCGTAAACGGCCGCCGTCGCCGCGAGCGCAGGAGAATGCACGGCTGGAAGTCGAGATCAAGGCAGCGTACGAGCGGACGCGAAAGACCTACGGCTCCGAGCGTCTGCAAGCCGATCGCGTGGGTGTGGCCGCCAAGGCAGCCGTACACGGGATCATCGGAAACACCGGATGCAGTCGGAATGTCGTCGGTCGTCGTCGAGAAGCCCATGAAAGCAATCTATCTCAACAGTTTCTGCTTTGGCTACCGGTTCAACGACGATGTTTTACTGCTGCCGGGGTTCTCGAAATACATTTTCCATGTACCGGCCCGGATTGATTGGACACTGTTTTGCAACTCAGGCCGCCATTTCTAATGGCATAAGCCTGGCGCGCATCGAGGCCGCACGGCATAACCGTGCACATCAACACAAAAGGAGACGGGCAGGCCTTGAAGCCAGAACCTTTCGATATATGGCGCGCCCGGCGCGATTCGAACGCACGACCCTTCGGAGTCCAGGCCGGTCTACCAGTCGCATACTACGCAAAACTGGCGAGGGCGTCATTAATTGCTTTAAATCATCAACTTGCTGGGTACGTACGCACGACATTCAGTCTTTGGCAAGGCAAGTAAAACCGAATTATGCGTTTTTCAGTGAGAAAACCCACTGATTAACATGCACACTGATTTGACCCCTCCTTCCACCTTGAGTAGGCCACCTTGGCCCTCCTGCGGAGCCAGCCAGATCGTCAGTCGCTAATCTCGTAAGCCGTACTCCGCCCACCTGCGGAACACTTCCTCAGGATACCCAGGGACAGTAGTTCGCTGATGTCCCTTAAGGCCGTGTCCGAGGAACACTTCGCCATCGCCGCCCACTTGCTGCTGGTCAGTTTGCCCTCGAATCCGTCCAGTAACCTGTTGAGCACCTTGACCTGACGCGCGTTGAGCGGCGTCCCCGCCCAGCGCTGCCACAAGATCGATTTAGCCAGCACGTGGTCCAGTGCGTGATGCGCGTCCTCGACGGCACCGCGGAGGGTATCGAGGAACCAGGCCAGCCAGGCCGTCACATCGAGCGTGCCCTTCTGGGTGCGTTCGAGAATCTCGTAATAGGCCTTGCGGTGTTTCTGGATCTGCGCCGACAGGCTGTAGAAACGCTGGGCGTTTCCGCCCGCACGCGCCAGCAGCAGATCGCCGATTGCTCGGGCGATGCGGCCGTTACCATCGTCGAAGGGATGAAGCGTCACGAACCACAGGTGAGCCAGTCCCGCTTTGAGCAGGGGCGGGTCAGCATTGCTGTCGTTGAGCCAATCGAGGAAACGCTCGACTTCCCTTTCCAGGTTCCCGGCCGGCGGCGCTTCGAAGTGCACGCGGCGCCGATTCACAGGCCCTGAAACCACCTGCATCGGGCCTTCCGCATCGTCACGGAAATGGCCGGCGCGGATCGGACTCATCCCGCTGTAGCCGGCGGGGAACAGGGCCGCGTGCCAGCCCAGAAGCCTTTCAAGGGAAACGGGCTGAGCAAAGTTCGTCGTTGCGTCGAGCACCATATCGACCACGCCTTCGACGTTGCGATCAACTGGCGCCAGCGCGCCGATGTCCACGCCCAGATGGCGCGCCACCGATGAGCGCACCGAGTCCGCATCGAGCGTCTCGCCCTCGATCTCGCTCGTCTTCAGGACGTCCTCGGTCAGCGTCGTCAGGCTGGCCTGCTCCCGCAGTCCCATGCCGACGTCGGCCAAGCGCCCGAGCAGCAAACCCTGAACACGGCTCACCTCGGTCAACGGCCCGATGAGGGCCGTGAGGTCGTAATGCCAGTTCGGCCAATCGGGCTGCTGCCAGACGTAGTGCTTTTCGCCGCTTTTCATGCGGTGATTATTCGTCTTATTCGCCGCACACGCAAGCAATCACCGCATGCCGCGTCGGTCCACGAGTGTTTTTATCAGTTCGCGCAACGGCTACCCCCTGTAGCGATGCCATCGGCGCAGTCAGGGCCGAGGGGATTTCTGTGTCCTCGTCGCTCATTTCAGACAGGGGCGTGGACCTCGTGCGCGGCACAACGTCCCTGCGGTCCTGTATTTTTCGGGCCACGAATGGGGGAAGGGGGAATTATACCAAAACATTACATGTTGTTGATTTTATTGAACATTTAAGAATTTCTATGGGAGCGTTTGCGATAAATCGTGAATCTTCTCATCACGAAAACCAGTTAACGCCTTACCTCCTCAGGAGAACTTGAAGTGGCCAAGATCCATAGCCCCCTCGGACCCCATCAAATCATCAGCGTTCGCCTTGACGAAATCGTCGAGCAGGACCCCTTCACCGCAGAATTGCTCGCCTCGGAGCAGTACGAAACCGACGTTGCCGTTGACCTTACATGCTGGGATCCCACCTTCTCCTGGTACCAGGTCTCGGCAAACTCGCTAAAGGGTGCGGTTTTCATCGCCGGCGCCGGTTCGACAGAAGCAGCAACGCCCGGGATGGATGATGCGTTGATTCGATCGAGCGAACCGTCTCGAAACCTGGCGACATTCCGGCTGCTGGGGAAGTAGCGGGCGTAATCGAAAGTCCCCAGACGGATTTCCTCTTCGATCTTGTTGAGGATTTTTTCCAGGCGCTTGCGGTTAGCGGACGTACTTTCCAATGCGGTCTGCTCACGACATCGCTTGCCCCGGTAATAGAAGTCCAGGAAGAGACACTCGTTGTCTTTGCGTGTGCGGATGCTAGCCATGGCAGACACCTCCGTTTGCCATCGGAATAGGCACCGAATCTTCCGGGTGCGCATGTCGCGCTCGATGGCTTCCCAGATGTAGAGGATCTTGCGGCCTCCGAACGGGCGGAAGTAATGCCTGCCTTCCAGCAACACTCTGTCCTTCAGGCGATCGCGTATCGTGCGGGTATCGTATTTGATGCGGTGCGACAGTTCTTCTGTCGTGAGATAGGTTTGGGACATAATGGCCTCCATAAGGATTTACTCAGGATGGTTTTTAGCCCAACAAAAGAGATAAAATTCATCCTGAATGACATTATGTCCGCGAAAAAGTCATTGTCAAGGGCTTTATGTCATCCTGTGTAAACTTTTTATTCGGAGGACGTCGTGATCAGGTGTCACCTGTCCAGATTCATGGGCGAGCGGAAAATGAAAATCGTCGATGTCGCCCGCGAGACGGGGCTGCATCGGAACACGATCACGCTGCTCTACAACGAGACGGCGACCCGCATCGATCTGGAAACGATCGATCAGCTATGCCGGCTTTTTAGATGCGGGGTGGGGGATCTTTTTGAATACGTCGCGGACGGCGGCAAATCCTGAGGCCAGGCACGGGAAGCACTCGTCAAAAAACACGAGGCGCGTCCGCCCTACACTCGAGGCAGGCACGAACAAGGCACAAATTGGGCACGGGATGGGCACAGAAGGAGACGGGCCTGACCAGAAAAGCCAAACCCCTTGATATATGGCGCGCCCGGCGCGATTCGAACGCACGACCCCTGCCTTCGGAGGGCAGTACTCTATCCAGCTGAGCTACGGGCGCCAAGAGCGGCGAAGCATAACGGGTTTGCGATGACGCGTCCATCGGCGCCGGGTCCGGCCTTTCCTGCTTGCAGCGCTTTCCTTATAATCCGGGGTTTTGATCGATTCCAAGGACAACCCACCATGGCCGATTCGCACGCCCAGATGACCCGGACGACCCCGCAGGAAGTCATCGTTTCCATCGTCGCCGGGCTGTTCGCCCCGCTGCTCGCGATCGTGCTGATCGTCATGCTGGTGCTCGACATCCAGCGCGGCCACACGCCCGACGCATCGGGCGAGGACGCGCAAAAAGCCGTGGTCGAGCGCAT
>JANJXF010000070.1 GCA_024709165.1 Thiobacillus sp.
GAAATGAACGAAATGAAATGGTTGCGGCGCTTCGCGTGCGTGTAGCGCAGGCCGACCAGAAGCTCAAATGGAAGCAAGACACGATCCGTAAGGAAAATGGATCGAGTATGCCACAGCCACGCTACTCGCCGATCAGGTGCAGCACCACGCCGCGCACCTGGGGCGCGCTGCGGTGCTCGAACACGTAGATGCCCTGCCAGGTACCCAGCAGCGGCGCACCCTCCGCCACCGGAATCGCCAGATGGGTTTGCGTCAACGCCGCCCGTACATGTGCCGGCATGTCGTCCGGCCCCTCCAGCGTATGGTCATAGATCGCATCGCCTTCCGGCACCAGACGCGAGAAGAATCGCTCCAGATCGCTCTGCACCATCGAGTCGTGGTTTTCCTGGATCAACAGGCTCGCCGAGGTGTGGCGGACATAAAGCGTAAGCAGGCCTTGTCGGATACCGCTCCCGCCAACCCGGGCACGCACGGCGGCGGTGAACTCATACAACCCCTTGTCGCGCGTCGCCACGCTGATTTCGTGAAGCATCTGTCGCATGATGAATGTTTTGGTGCCCCGTTTCGTTACACTCCGCGCATGCGCGTTCTCGTCCCCCATCTGTTCCCGCCGCCCCCCATGCTCGATGCGGCAGCCAACCTGCGTCTGCCAGCGCTGCAAACGGTACTCGCCCGCGGCCGGCGCGCACCTTGTCCGGCTGCGGGCGTCGAAGCCGCGCTATGCGAGGCGCTCGGCATCGAACACCAGCAGGACTGGCCGGTCGCCCCCATCACCCTCGAAGCTGACGGTGGCGCGGCGGGTGACGCCTACTGGCTGCGTGTCGACCCCGTACATCTCCGCGTCATGCGCGACCGCATCGTGCTCGCGCCCGATCAGCCGGTCCTCACAGCGGACGAAGCGCGGCAGCTGGCAGACAGCATCGGCGCACATTTCGGTGATACCCTGCATCCCCTGCCGCTGGTACCGCAGCGCTGGTACCTGCCTTTTGCCCAACCGCCGGCACTCACCACCACAGCACGCTCGCTCGCCGCGGGCCGCGACATCCGGCCCTTCTTGCCACAAGGCGAGGATGCCGTGCGCATCCGCGCCTGGCTCAACGAAGTGCAAATGCTGTTGCACGACCACCCTGTAAACCAGGCGCGCGAAGCCCGCGGCATCGAGCCCGTCAACGCCCTATGGCTCTGGGGCGGCGGAGTCCGGCCCTCGGCGCCGCCGCAGCCCTTGCGCATCGCCTGCGAGGCCCCCGAGCAGCATGCCATCGCCCATTTTGCCGGCGCGCGCGTCGTCGCGTTCGGCGATCCACACGCCACACTCATCGTCGTCAACACCCTTTCCGAGCCCGTTCAGGCCGGGAATCTGCCGGACTGGCGTGAGGCGCTTCGCCAGCTCGATGCGCAGCTCGCGAGCCTGCTGCGCGCGCATGCGCGACTCAGCGTGATCGATCCGGTGCACGGCCTGGCCTGCCACACAAAGCGCCTGGATCGCTGGAGATTCTGGCACCGCCTGCCGCGATTGGATGAGGCATTGCGTAGCGTCCGATAAAATGGCCAAACCTGGAAACTCCAGTTGACAGGTTCATACCGGCACCGCCCACAGATCGTGCTCGTCGGCCTCCTCGACCTTTACCGTCAGGCGCGTGCCCGGCTCAAGCCCGAATATCCCTTCCAGGAACACGACGCCATCGATCTCCGGCGCATCGCCCTGGCTGCGCGCGATCGTACCCACCTCGTCCTCTTCGTCGACCATCACCTCGATGGTCCGGCCGATCCTGGCATCCAGCCGCGCCGCCGAAATCTCCGCCTGTGTTTCCATGAAACGTTCCAGACGTTCGTCCTTGATTTCCTCCGGGACGGGATCCGGCAGCGTGTTGGCGGTTGCACCCTCCACCGGCGAGTATTTGAAACAGCCCACACGATCGAGCTTCGCTTCTCTGAGAAAAGCCAGCAAGTCCTCGAACTCCGCGTCGGTCTCGCCGGGAAATCCGACAATGAACGTCGAACGCAGCGTGAGATCCGGCACGGCCAGGCGCCAAGCCCCGATGCGGTCGAGCGTCTGCTCCACCGCGCCGGGCCGCTTCATCAGCCTGAGGATGCGCGGGCTGGCATGCTGAAACGGAATATCGAGATAAGGCAGAATCAGGCCATCGGCCATCAGCGGAATCACATCGTCTACGCTCGGGTATGGATAGACGTAGTGCAAGCGCACCCAGGCCCCGAGGCTGCCAAGTGCGCCAGCGAGTTCGGCCATACGCGTCTTCAGCGGACGGCCGCCCCAGAAACCGGGACGGTATTTCACGTCCACCCCGTAGGCGCTGGTGTCCTGCGACACCACCAGCAATTCCTTAACACCCGCACCGACCAGAGCCTCCGCCTCGCGCATCACCTCGCCAACCGGGCGGCTCACCAGATCACCCCGCAACGATGGGATGATGCAGAAAGTGCAACGATGATTGCAGCCTTCCGAAATCTTCAGATAGGCATAGTGACGCGGCGTCAGGCGGATACCCCCCGGCGGAATCAGATCCTCGAACGGGTCGTGAGGCTTCGGCAGCGCAGCATGCACCGCCTCCATCACCTCCTCCAGCGCCTGCGGCCCCGACACCGCCAACACCTTGGGGTGCGCATCGCGTATCAGGCCGGCTTTCGCACCGAGGCATCCCGTCACGATTACCTTGCCATTTTCGGCCAGCGCCTCGCCAATCGCATCCAGCGATTCCTCGACCGCCGCATCGATGAAACCGCAGGTGTTCACCACCACCACATCGGCCTCGTCGTAGCTGCCCACGACCCCATAGCCCTCCGCACGAAGCCGTGTGAGGATGCGTTCAGAATCGACCGTCGCCTTCGGGCAGCCCAGCGAGACAAAGCCGACATTCGGAACCCGGATACGTTTCGCGTCGGTTACCATGAGCTGGAATCCTGATGGAGGGAATGCATGTATATCGTGGCAATCGGCTGGGCGTATGTAGTCCTGATGCTCGCGCTCACCGCAAGCAGCCTGTCCCGTGCCCTGGGTGTCCTGGTTTTTCTGGGCATCCTGCCGCTCCTGCTGTTCGCTTATCTCGCCGGCAAACTCATGCCGCGCCGGCGCTCAGTGCCCGTGCCCGACGAGGTGCGCCACCAACACGACGCTACCGATACCGAGACCGATTAAGATCAGCTGCTGTACCGTTGCACCGAGTTCGGCCCGGCGGTGCAGGCCGGGGATCAAGTCCGACATCGCCACGTACAGCATGCTGGCGCCGGCCAGCCCGAGCAACACCGGCGTCCAGCCTTCCACCTGCGACAAGGCGAAATAACCGACCAGCGCCCCGGCCACCGTTGCCACGCCGGTGAGCATGTTCACCACCAATGCACGCATCCGGCTGTAACCCGAATGCATGAGGATCAGAAAATCACCGATTTCCTGCGGGATCTCGTGCGCAATGATCGCCAGCGCCGTCACCAGGCCGAGGCGAAAATCCGCCAGGAAAGCGCCTGCAATGATGATGCCGTCGACAAAATTATGGAACGTATCACCAACCGTGATCATCATGGCAGAGCGGCCATGGTCGTGGTGCGGCGCCTCACTCCCATGCGCCTCGCACAGCTCCTCATGACAGTGTCGCCACAATACCAGTTTTTCCAGCAGAAAAAACAGCAGAATGCCGCCCAGCAAGGCCTGCGCCACCGTCGAGATATCTCCTCCCATCTCGACCGCCTCCGGCAACACCTCGAGCAGAGACGCTCCCAGCAGCGCGCCGATCGCATAACTCACGAGAACCGGCACCCAGTGCGGCCGCGCCGTCAGCGCCACCGCCGCCGCAAGCACCAGGCTCAGCAGGCTGCCCGCGATCGTCGCAACCAGAATGACGGCAAGCGTAGACATGAAAATGGCGGCCCCGAAAAAGTCCGCCATTATACCCGCAGCGAATGACCGCGCGCCGCCTGAGCCGCGCCGCGGGCAGCCCGGACAGGTCAGTGATTCTTCGGCCGGGACCAGCGAATCTCCTGCTTCACCGGCACAGGCTTCACCGTAGCGGGAACCACCACCAGTTCACCGCGCAATTTTTCGATTGTCGCCTTGCCAAACCCCCGCACAGCATCCAGATCGTCCAGGCTTTTGAACGGGCCATGCAACGCTCGATGATCGATGATCGAACGCGCCTTGACCGGACCGATGCCCCGCACTGCCTCCAGTTCCGACTGCGGTGCGGTGTTGATGTCGACACCCGCCCAGACTGGCAGCGCAAGCCCAAGCAGCAGGATCGCCGCCCCGCTGAACATTCCCTTGAACATCATCCTTCCCCCGTTCGACAGTTTTCTTGTTCTTCGTTCCTGTTCAGGCGATGTTCCCCGCGACGCAAGCTTACCGCCATGCGGCAGGCTGCGCCAGACGCGCAGCGTTTTCCCACAACAAAAAACCCCCGCGTGGTGAGCGGGGGTTTTTTGTAGCGCGCATTGCGCGTTGTAAGGAGTCTGACGATGACCTACTTTCACAGGCGCGGTGCCTACTATCATTGGCGCGGGAGCGTTTCACCGTCCTGTTCGGGATGGGAAGGGGTGGTTCCACTCTGCTATGGTCGTCAGACAAAGGGGTGGGGGGCCAGGGTTTGGGCCTGGTCCCCGCATTCGGATTGTCTGGGAAGCTGTCTTGGTCACGCCGCCG
>JANJXF010000079.1 GCA_024709165.1 Thiobacillus sp.
GCTACGTCATCAAGTCCAGCGACCCCGAGCAGGTGCTCGCCGCCATCCGCAGCGTATGCGACGGCCAGAGCAGCTTCCCGCTCAACATCATGCAGAAGATGGCGCGCGGCGAACTCGCCAACAGCGCCCTCGCCTCGCTCACCGCGCGCGAGATGGAAATCGTCGACCACGTCAAGGAAGGCCTGTCCAACAAGGCCATCGCCTACAAAATGACGCTGTCGGAAAACACCGTGCGCAACCACCTGCGCAACATCATGGAAAAGCTCGGCCTCAGGAACCGCGTGCAGGTCGCCACGCTCGCGCTGAAGGAAGACCGCAAGCGGCATTGAGGTAGGCGTTGGACCCCTTTGCGCATAAGACCGTACGGCTGCGGAAATAGGGTGGATCAGGACCGAGGGCCAGACTGAAACGTGGGGCCTAGATACAGCAAGGCATTGCGGAGAACCGCCACACGCTATACGATATAAACGTCCTGTTATCCGCTTTTGTCACGAATTCGACCATGTACCACTGGAACACGAAATACCCCCGCCGCTTCGATCTCGACGCAAACGACGACTATCTGAAGTGGCGCGAGGAAAAGCTCGCTGCCTACCCACGCAACATTGGCGAACTGGTCGTCGAACTCGGTGACATGACCGCGATCACGCCAGCCGAACAAGCCGCGATCATGAACCGCGTGGAGCGCGCCAACATGTGCGTGGTCACGGCCGGCGCGGCACCGCTGGAAATGGGCTCCCTGCTCGCGCTGGGGCAGCAGCTTGGCGTATCGCAGACCGACAAATCGAAGCGCCACGCGCAATCCGACGAGCTCACCGATTCGGGTATTCTCAACCACGCCATCCCGTTCTCCACGCGCCACGTAAACTGGCACACCGACGCCACCTATTATGGCTCGCACGACACCATCGAGGCGCTGTTCCTGTTGTGCAAGCGCCCCGCGCTCGAAGGCGGCAGCAACAAGGTGCTCGACAACGAAATCCTCTACATCCACCTGCGCGACCGCAATCCGGAGGCGCTGCGCGTATTGATGAACAAGGACTGTTTCAACTACCGAGAACCGGCCAGCGGCGAGATCCATCCCGAGCGCGGCGGCAAAGTCTTCTGGACCAATTCCGACGGCCACCTGTGCCACCGTTTCTCCTTCCGCAAGACCGACATGGCATGGGCAGACGACGCCGACATCGCCGCCGCGCGCAGCGTGCTGGAAGCGACGATCGCCGCGGAAGGGCCGCACATCATCGAGGGCCGGCTGGAATCCGGCATGGGCCTGGTGTCGAACAACGTGTTGCACACGCGCGAAAAGCTCGTGGACAGCGACGACCCCGTACAGAAACGGCTGCTGTTCCGTGCCCGCTTCTACGACCGCGTGAATCCGGTCTGAAACACGCGAAGCACGGCTTTCACACAACGACCAGCCGCCCGTCGGCACGCAGCACCGCGACGTGGATCGCCTTGGCCGGGTGTAGCGCAGCAACGAGCTGTCCGTAGCGCTCAAGCTGTGCACGATGGCGTGCGGCCAGATCGGTGTCGGATAGGGTGAGACTGTCCTCGCCCGTCTTGTAGTCGATCACCCACACCGCGTCCTCGAACTCGACCACGCGGTCCAGCCGCTGTATCTGGCCGTCCGCGTCGAGCAGCGCGCGCTCGCTGTGTGCGCGCAGGTAGCGTGCCGGATCGAAAAAACGCGCCAGTTCGCCGCGCGCAAGAAGTGCGCGCGCCGCCGTTTCGAGCGCCCAACGTTCGTCTTCCAGTTTGAGCCGCATGGCGAGTGCCGCGAGATCGCGGCGCGCCCCCGGAGGCGCGAAGCATTCCAGACAGGCATGAAAGAATTCGCCACGTGCCGCGGCGATGCTGCGCACGGCCGGTGCGACACGCGATCCGACGGGTGGCGCGACGATGGCGACCGGCCCCGTGTCCACCTCCACGGCCACGGGCGCCGCCGTCGGCAACTCGGCAGGTTCGGGGAACGCCTGCCATGCGGTGTCGACTCGCTTCAGCCATGCATTGCGCGCGGCGTCGCCGCTGACGATCAGCCCCTGTCTGGCGCGGGTCAGCGCGACATAGAGCAGGTTGTCCGCTTCACGTGCGGCCAGCGTCGCCTCGCTTGCGAACCAGTCCGCGCGGCCGGTACCGTGATCGGCTATTCGGCCGAACAGGGAAAAATGCTCGGGACGCGGCGCTTCTGGTGACCACGGCGCCAGCACTGCGTAGGCTGCCGCCCTGTCGTGGTCGGTGCCGCCGAGCAGCCAGACGATAGGTGCCTCCAGGCCCTTGGCGCCATGAATGGTGAGCAGTCGCACCGCGTACGCGTTGTCCGCCGCAACCCCCTCGCCGGGTGCGGCATCGTCGTCGATCAGCGCAGCCAGTTCACGAATGAAACCCGTCAGCGTCGGATAGCGTCCGCCCCCCTGCTTCAGCGCAAGTTCGATGAAGGCGCGCAGGTTGGCGGCGACCTGCGGCCGCATCGCCGGTGGCACGGCTGCTGCATAGCGCGCTTCGATGTCGCCCTCGTGATAGACGCGGTCGAGCAGGTCGTGCACCGGAAGCGTGCCGCACAGATCGCGCCAGCGGACGAGAAGTCTCGCGGCACGCGCCAGCGCGGGCGAGCACACCGGCTGCTGTGCGCATCGAAGCAGACGTTCCCAGCCGCTATCCTCGCGTGCCGCGAACGTCTGCAGCAGTTCGTCGTCGTTGCAGCCGAACAGGGGGCTTCGCAGCGTGTGTGCGAGTCGGAGGTCGGCATGCGGCAGCAGCAGGGTTTCCAGCAAGGCCACCAGATCCTGCGCCTCCAGCGCGTGCAGCAAACCGCCACGGCGCGAAGTGATGAAAGGGATGCCGGCTTGCTCCAGCGCGCGTTCGTAGCGCTGCAGATGCGTGCGCCGCCGCACCAGCGCCAGCACGTCGCCAGGGCGCGCCGCGCGCAGGCCATCTGCGTCGGCCACGCCCCAGCGCCCCAGCACTTCATCGCGCAGCATCTCGGCGAACCGCTTCGCCTCGGCCTGCACGGCGCGTTCCTCGCCTTCCGGCAAGGGGGTCAGCAATGGATTGCGCAGATTCGGTGGTACATCGACCGTGCGCTTTTCAACCTGCACTGGAAGACACAGGACCGCACCAGCTCGATCGGCGTTCTCCGGCGTCCATGCGTGCGCCGCGAAACCGGCGGCATCTGCGAATACGGAATTGACCGCCCGCACCAGCACTGGCGCCAGACGCCGCGTCATGTCGGTGGAAAAGCGCCGCGCGCCGAACTGCATGCGCAAGAAGTCCGCGGCCACATCGAATACGCGCGCCTCGCCGCGGCGAAAGCGGTAGATCGCCTGCTTGGGGTCGCCGACCATGAACACCGTGATGCCGCGCTCGGATTGGCGCGCATCGACCAGCCACGCCGACAGTGCGTGCCACTGCAAGGGATTGGTGTCCTGGAACTCGTCGAGCAGCAGATGTCGATAGCGGACATCGAGTTTCAGGGCCATCGCCGGCGCGTGAACCGGGTCACGCAGCAGGCGCGCCGCGAGCCATTCGACGTCGGTGAAATCGATCAACCCCTGCTGCGCCTTTGCCGCCTGGCAGGACTCGACGTACGCGTGGCCGAGCAGCAGTCCGTGACGGTTGAGCGCCCATATGCGCCGGTCGATTTCATGCCGGGCGACATTCTCCAGCGCTTCCTCCAGTGCGGTGTAGTCATCCAGCCACCCTTCGATGACGCTGCCGAGTGCGGCGTGCACACTCTTGGTCGCCTTGCTCGCCAGCCTCCCGCCGTCGGCTTTGAGGATGCAGCGGCGCACGGCATCGAGATCATGCTGCGCCAACGCCTGGCGCAGCGCTGCGGCACGCTTGCATTCGGTGGCTGTGCCGTGTTCAAGCGCGTCCGCAACCCGTGCGAGGCGTGCACACTGAAGCGGATCGGCCCAGATCGCGGCCGCAGGTTCCGTCTCCAGCACGGGATGAAGCAGCGGCCGCAAGCGATCCAGTGCGTACGTCACGGGGTCGGCATGGCCTTCCGTGTAGGCCCACCATTCGGCACGTGCATCGAGGAAGCGACGCAGCAACCCACGCAGGTTGCTGTCGCCGATGTCGGCGAGCAGGGCACGCAATGCCACCCCTTCGGCCGTGTCGGATGCCGCCCAGCGCGCGAAGAGCCGCTCGCACACTTCGTCCTGCATCTGCTGCGGGCGATCGAGCAGGGTCGCGCCCCAGGGCAGGCCAGCGTCCAGAGGTGCGCGCTGGACCAGATCAAGGAACCAGCCGTGAAAAGTCGTCACTGTCGGTCCCGGCTGTGCGCTCAGCACCGCTTCCAGCAGACCCCGCGCGCGCGGCAGCAAGGCATCGACATCCTCCTCGGCCACGTGGCGCTCGCGCAGGAAGCCGCGCACCGTCGTCGCGTCGGATTGTGCCAGCAGACGCAGCCAGTCGTACAGGCGGTCGATCATTTCCTGTGCCGCCTTGCGTGTGAAGGTGATCGCCAGCAATTCGGACGGTGCCGCCCCGGCCAGCAGCAGCCGCAGCATGCGCGACACCAGCAGCCATGTTTTTCCGCTGCCGGCACACGCTTCGACGACGACGCAGGCCGTGGGGTCGAGCGCGGCGGCGTTGTCGAGCGGCTCACGCATGCCACATTCCCTTGCGGCACAGTCCGCGCGCCTCACAATGTGCACACGTCGCGTCGACGCCCTGCGCACGCAGCGGCGCGCCCGCGGCGATGGCGGCGAGCAGCGCCGGCAGCCGCTCGGCGATGGCGCCGATGTCGGTGTCGCCTTCGAGCGTGAGCGGTATCACCGGCGTCTCGTCGATCGGCAGAAAAGCCGCTGCGGCGTCGGCGAGCCAGGCGTAGAACGGCAGCTGCACGGCTTCGTCCGGCGTATCCAGCTTCTTTTTCAGCTGGTGCCGAGAAGCCGTCTTGTAGTCGATGACGGTGCGGACATCGTCGCGCACGTCGACTCGATCGACGCGGCCATGAAGGATCACTTCGCCGAGGCCATCGACGTTGCGCGGGACGGTAAATTCGGTTTCCCCCGATGCGTAGTGCCAGCCCTGCGCGACCCAGTCGAGCCAGGCGTCGACATAGGCCGCCTGCACCGGATTCCAGCGGCTGTTCCAGGCGGCGGCAGTGTATGCGGGCAGCGCTTCGAACCCGGCAGCCGCGCAAGACTGCAGCTGCGCGAGTGCGGCGTCGCGTTCGGTGGGTGGCGCACCGTCATGGAAAACCTTGAGGATGCGGTGCAGCGCACTGCCGTAATCGCTTTTGTCGAGCGCCTCGTCCGCGGCATCGAGTTCGCGGATGCCGAGCACGCTCCGCACGAAAAAGCGATACGGACAATCGAGCAGGATCTGGTAGACAGTGGGCGAATAACGCCGCGGCAGATGCACGGCGGGTACGGTTGGCGCGGGCGTCACACAGGCCGCGGCGGGCGGTTCACCCGGCTGCGCCGGTGGCCGGCCGGGCGCCTGCAGCGGCAGCGACGCCCCCCATGCCATCTGGTGCAGGGCCTGCAGACGCAGCACCAGCGGCGAGGCTGGATTGGGCTCGTCGTCGCGCCAGGCCTGCCAACTCAGCAGGGCTGGCCCCTGCACGAGGAGCTGCATGAGGTCATCGACGACAAGCTCCGTCGCTTCGCGTATACCGGACAGCCCCAGCTCCGTGCGCGTGGCTTGCGAAAACAGACCGGGTGCGGGGCGCGGCGGCAGATGCCGCGCGTCGGCACCGAGCACCGCCACGGCGTCGAACAGACGTCCGCGCGCGGCTGGTACGGACGTCAGCACGACGGGACTGGACACCGCCGCATCGACAAAGCTCGCGGCTTCCAGTGCGCGGTCCAGCCAGTGTCGCCATTCGGCGAAACCGTACGGCTCCGTGTCGGTGGCGAGCTCGCGCCGCAGTGTGTCGAGCGTATCGAGGAGCACGGCCCCCGCCGTGTCGGCGGTCAGCGGCGCTATCGCACCGAGACACGCGAGGCTGTCGGCAAGGCGCGCGAGCCAGACGGCGAGTGGTGCGCGGCGCTCACCGAAGCCCTGGCGGGCGTCGGCGAGCGTGGCGAGCCAGGCAGGCAGCGTGCCGAATTCGGCATGCGCCAGCCGCTGCATGTCGGCAAGACCCTGTGCCACACCGTGCCGGCGCAGGGCGAGTTCGAAGCGCAGCACCTCATCTTGGCGCGCACCCGGCGCACCCAGCACAAAGGGCGATTTCAGCAGATCGAGCAGTTCGGCGTGCGGAAAATCCGCTGCCACGCATTCCAGCCAGCGGTCGACGACCGCGGCTGCGGCGGTGGTCGATAGCGCCCAGCCGGTCTCGTCGGCGACCAGCACGTCGAGACGTTCGAGCAACGCGCGCACGCGACGCGCCGTCGCGCGATCGAGTGCGATCAGGGCGATGTCGCGGTGGCCGGCTTTGAGCTGCCCGGCGACCCAGGCGGCAACGGCCTGTGCCTCGGCTTCCAGGTGCGCGGCCGGAGCGAGCGTGATGCGCCCGCCCAGCGGCGAGGAGGGGAATCGAGCCGCGAGCGCGGCCGCGCGTGCCGCCAGCGGCGGGTCAGTGTGCTGCCACGCCTGCTGCAGCACATGGCATGCGCCTGTCGAGGTATCGAACGTGTGATGCTCGAACGGCACGCACGTCGCACAGCGGTCCAGAAAGTGCCGCTCGACCCCGGTAAGCGGGCCGAGCGCATAGGCATGCACGGGGCGGGGGGCGGTGCGCAGCGTCTCCAGCAGCGCGTCGAGCGCACGCGCATAGCGCGCTTCGGGCGCGTCGTGGTCCACCCCGAGGGTGGCCCATACCGTCTCGACCAGCGCGGTTTCGCGCGCGAGCGCTTCGCCGTGCAGGGCGCGCAGGCGCGCACCGGGCGCTTCCCCGAAGCGCGTGGCGGTCAGCTCGTCGGCCAATCCGAGCAGTTCGCCGGCGAGCGTCCAGGTGTCCGCCGCGCCCAGGCCGTTACTGCGGCGCAGCACGCCGTGCAGCCGTGCCAGTCTCAGTGCAGGTGCTTCAGCGCGCCCCCCGGCCAGACTCTCCGCCCAGGCGCGCAACGGCATGAGGGTCGGCGGGATCAGCGCTGCACAGCCGGCCGCACGCGCGAGGGCACGGGCGAAATCCTGCGCGGCGCGGTGATTGGGGACGATGACGACGATGCCGGAAAGATCCGGCAGGCGATCGGCGTGACACGCGAGCAGGCGGCGCGCGACCGCATGCGGCAGCGCCGCCCCGGCAAGTGGTGTCAGCGTTCCAGGTATTGGCGTTTGTCCTTCACCTTGGCCCACTCGTCGGCATCCGGCAGTGCGTCCTTTTTCTCGACGATGACTTTCCACTGCTTGACCAGCTCCGCGTTGAGCGCGATGTAGGCGCGTTGGTCATCCGGCACGTCATCCTCCGCATAGATGGCCTCGACCGGACATTCGGCGACGCACAGGGTGCAGTCGATGCATTCCTCCGGATCGATGGCGAGGAAGTTCGGGCCTTCGTGGAAGCAGTCGACCGGACAGACGTCCACACAATCGGTATATTTGCACTTTATGCAGGCTTCGGTGACAACGTAGGTCATTGCGCTCTTCCTTTTTCGTTACAAGGGGACGCCCCGGGGGTTGCTTGCAAGGGGCGATTTTGATGTAGCATATCGACACAAAACCGAATTTTCCAGCTTTACCGTCTTCCATCCGACCCTGCGGGCGCGAACGCCCCGCCACATCTCACACCAGGAGCTTCCCGATGAGCGAGCATGTTCATTACATATCCGACGATTCCTTCGAGCAGGAAGTCTTGCAGGCCGGGCTGCCGGTGCTGGTGGATTACTGGGCGGACTGGTGCGGGCCATGCAAGATGATCTCGCCGATTCTCGACGAAGTGGCCAAGGAATACGCCGGCAAGCTCAAGGTGTGCAAGCTCAACATCGACGAGAACCAGGCCACCCCGCCGAAGTTCGGTATCCGCGGCATCCCCACCCTGATGATCTTCAAGAACGGCAACGTCGAAGCCACCAAGGTCGGCGCCCTGTCTAAATCGCAACTCACCGCCTTCGTCGACAGCAACATCTGATCAATCGCCCCGCTGCCCGGGCGGTTTCTGTCGACAGCCCTCTGCTGGCGACGCCGTCCGGCTCCATCCGCACTCCCCATCCGGCGCCTTCAAGCACGCCCACCCAGGTCCATCCCATGCACCTCTCCGAACTCAAGCAAAAACCCATCACCGAACTGCTCGAACTCGCGTCCAGCATCGGTCTCGACAACGCCAACCGCTTCCGCAAGCAGGAACTGATCTTCGCCATCCTGAAGACACTGGCCAAGCGCGGCGAGAGCATCTACGGCGACGGCGTGCTGGAGGTACTGCCGGACGGCTTCGGTTTCCTGCGCTCGCCGGAGACCTCGTATCTCGCCAACACCGACGACATCTACGTGTCGCCGTCGCAGATCCGCCGCTTCAACCTGCACACCGGCGACAAGATCGAGGGCGAGATCCGCACGCCAAAGGACGGCGAACGCTATTCGGCGATGACCAAGCTGGACAAGATCAACGGCGAGCCGCCCGAGGCGACCAAGAACAAGATCCTGTTCGAGAACCTCACCCCGCTGCATCCGGACAAGCCGCTCAAGCTGGAACGCGAGATCAAGGCCGAGGAGAACATCACCAGCCGCGTCATCGACATCGTCGCACCCATCGGCAAAGGCCAGCGCGGCCTGCTGGTGGCGCCGCCGAAGTCCGGCAAGACCGTGATGCTGCAGCACATCGCCCACGCCATCACCTCCAACCACCCCGACGTCGTGCTGTTCGTGCTCTTGATCGACGAGCGCCCCGAGGAAGTGACCGAGATGAGCCGCACCGTGCGCGGCGAGGTGGTGGCCTCCACCTTCGACGAACCCGCCAGCCGCCACGTTCAAGTGGCTGAAATGGTGATCGAGCGCGCCAAGCGCCTGGTCGAGCACAAGAAGGACGTGGTGATCCTGCTCGACTCGATCACACGACTCGCGCGCGCCTACAACACCGTGCAACCCGCCTCCGGCAAGGTGCTCACCGGCGGCGTCGACGCCAACGCCCTGCAGAAACCCAAGCGCTTCTTCGGCGCCGCACGCAACATCGAGGAAGGCGGCAGTCTCACCATCATCGCCACCGCGCTGATCGACACCGGCAGCCGCATGGACGACGTCATCTACGAGGAGTTCAAGGGCACCGGCAACCTGGAAATCCACCTCGACCGCAAGATGGCCGAGAAACGTCAATATCCCGCGATCAACGTCAACCGCTCCGGCACCCGTCGCGAGGAACTGCTGATGCCGCACGATATCCTGCAGAAGGTG
>JANJXF010000084.1 GCA_024709165.1 Thiobacillus sp.
CGGTTCATGCGCATGCAAGCATCGCCGATGAAATCGATGCATTCGGCCGCGTCAGGCGGCAAATCGGTGCGGTGTTCACAGGCGAGCAGGTGCGCGTACCCTTCGATGCCGCGCAGCGGCGCCTTCAGATCGTGCGACACCGAATAGGCGAAGGCTTCGAGGCTGCGGTTGGCGTCCTGCAGCGCACGGGTGCGCGCACGCACGCGCGCTTCCAGTTCCTCGTTCAGCATTTCGATGCGGTGCTGCACGGCCTTCTGCGCGGACAGGTCGTGCAAGGTCACCGAAAAATATTCCAGCGCCCCGGCGGCGTCACGATGCGCCAGCGCCACCACCGAGACCGGCAGTGCCTGCGGCGTTCCTTCGCGCAATTCGGCCTCGCCGGTCCAGCGGCCGGTAGCGTGCAGCGCAGGAAGAATCGTCGCCTCCAGCAGGGCAACAGCACGCGGCCCGAGGAAATCGCGGCTGCGGAGACGGGGTACGTCCGCGTCGTCCGACAGGCCGAGCAGCCGACGCCCGGCGGGGTTCAACTGCAAGAGATACCCGTCCGCCGCCAACAGCGCCACCAAGTCAGGTGTGGCGTCGAGAATGCGCGCGAGCCGCTCGCGCGTCGCCTCGACACGCTGGTAGCGATCCTGCGACAGCGCCATCGCTGCAAAGTCCGCCATCGAGCCGGCGAAGGCGACGTCCTCGTCGCGCCAGATGCGCGGTTGCCCGGTGTGCTCGTGACAGACCACGCCCGCCACCTCGCCGTCGAGCCGGATCGGCGCATGCAGCACCGACACGATGCCCTGCGGTGCCAGATAGGGCTGTACCAGTTCGGCCGTCGCCGGATCATGCAGCGCATCGCTTGCCGCAAGCACACGGTTGGCCGAGAGCGCCGAAAAATAGCGGGGGAATTCGCTCGCGTCGAGGGACCGATCGGCACCGACACGTCCGCTACGGCTGTCGAATCCCGCTACGCAGTCGAGAACCCCGCGACCCGGCCGCAGCCGCCACACACTGGTCCGCCCCACCCCCGTGTAACGCGCCGCGACCTCCACCACTCGCCCCAGTTGACGCGCCAGGACGCCCGACTGCCAGGCGTCGCTGAGTGCGATATCGCGGATGGCCCGGTTGTAGTCGGGCAAGGCTGTATAGCCGGTTATTTTTCCCACGCCCCTGCATCTCCCTGCTGGCGGTTTGTACGTTGCAGCATAGCGAGAAAACGACCGCGCCGCAGCGGGTCACCTGTCGCCAGGTGTTAAACTGCCGGACGCGACCTGTTCGCTCGTCGCCGTCCGGCAGCCGACCAACCGGCTTCCCGGGAACTCCACCCGCACACGACACCCCAAGGTCCAACCCGACGCGCCCTGCCATGTCCTTCGTCCCCCACAACACGCTCGAACAACAGCTCGTCGCCGTGCACGCCGGCGAACTCGATCCGGAAAGCTTCGTCCAGGAGTTGCTTGCCCAGCAGATCTTCATGCCGGTGCGCGACGAAAAGAACGCCATCCAGGGCTTCCAGCGCTCCACCCAGGCCGAACCGCTGATCATCGAGGACGAAGACGGCACACGCGTGCTGGTGGTGTTTACCAGCCCCGATCGCGCCAAGCCCTTCGTCGAGCATTACCCCGCTTTCAAGGGAGGACTGCTCGTGGAATTCTCCTGGCTGCTGCGCCGCATCGGTGGCGGCGTGCCCATCGCACTCAATGCCGGCTGGGAAGTCGGCATGGATTTCGACGCCGACATGATCGGCCATCTGGTCGCCCAACTGCCACCCGAGCACGCTGGCTGACACCATGTTGAGCGATCGCGCGCTTGCCGACTTTCGCGCTGCGCTCGGCAGCGAACGGGTCTTCGACGACCCGGCCACCCGCAGGCTGTATGCCAGCGACGAAACGCCGCGCCAGGTCGAACCCGAGGCAGTGCTGTTTCCCGCCTCGCATGACGACGTCGCCGTGCTGGTGCGCGTCGCCTGCACGCACCGGATCGCACTCACACCGCGCGCGGCCGGGTCCAGCAACGTCGGCGGCGCCCTGCCCGCGCCGGGCAGCGTCGTCGTCAGCTTCGAGTGCATGCGCCGCGTGCTCGAATTCGACCCGGACAACCGCATCGTCGTCGTCGAGCCAGGCGTGGTCACGGACGACATCGACCGCCTCGCGCGCAGCGCCGGCCTGTTCTATCCACCCGACCCCGGCAGCAGCGCCTACTGCCGCATCGGCGGCAACCTGGCGATGAACGCCGCCGGCCCGCGCGCCGTCAAATACGGCGTCACCCGCGACTACGTTCTCGGCCTGCGCGCGGTCACCGGCGACGGCCGTGAAATCCGCACCGGCTGCCGCACCACCAAGGGCGTCACCGGTTACGACCTCACCCGCCTCCTGGTGGGTTCCGGCGGCACGCTCGCGCTCGTCACCGAAGCCACATTGAAGCTGCTGCCCGCGCCAGAAGCGGTCGCCACCCTGCGCGTGTGCTTTAACAGCAACCGCGCCGCACTCGACGCCGTTGGCCGCGTCATGCGGCAGGCGGTGGTGCCCTGCGCGCTGGAATTCATGGATCGCCGCTCCATCGACGCGATCCGCCCGACCGGCGCCGCGGAGCATCTGCCACCTGCGACGCAAGCCCTATTGATGGTCGAAGCCGACGGCGCGGCGCAGGACCTGCCGCGCCAGATCGACGCCTTGCAGGACGCGCTGACCGGCCCCGGCCTGCTCGACGTGCAAAGCGGCTTCGACACCGCAAGCATCGCCCGCCTGTGGGCCGCCCGCAAGTCCCTGTCGCTCGCCGTCAAGCGCATCGCCCCGCTCAAGCTCAACGAGGACATGGTGGTGCCGGTGTCGCGCCTCGCCGACTTCGTGGAATTCATCGATGCCACCGCGCATACCCAGCGCCTCTCCGTTGTCTCCTTCGGTCACGCCGGCAACGGCAACCTGCACGTCAACCTCATGGTGCATCCGGACGACGCCGACGAGATGGCGCGCGCCCATACCGCGCTGGCCGCCATGATGCAGCGCGTCATCGCGCTCGGCGGCACGCTCTCCGGCGAGCACGGCATCGGCACCGAAAAGCGCCACTTCGTGCCGCAAGAAATCGAGCCCGCAACGCTCGGCCTCATGCGTGCGATCAAGCGCGAATTCGATCCGTACAGCCTGCTCAACCCGGGCAAGCTCCTGCCCGATTGAAATTGCCGCAAAGGCTTTACAAGCGTGCGAGGCATCTATAGAATGCGCGGCTTCGTTGGGGGTATAGCTCAGCTGGGAGAGCGCTTGCATGGCATGCAAGAGGTCAGCGGTTCGATCCCGCTTACCTCCACCAACCAACAGGATGTTCGATGCACAAACTGGGCGTGATCTTCACGCTGCTGGGGCTGGCGCTCAGCGTCGTCGGACTGATCGTCGGATTCTGGGAAATGGCCCATGGTGCCGAAGAAAGCGAAATGTGGCTGATGCTGGTACCATTCGGGTTCGTCGGTTTGCTGCTCGGCGTCACCCTGACCCAGCTTTCCAGGAAGCAGTAGCAGCACTGTTGTTGACGGCGCATGCCGTCGTCCAGGTCCCCATCGTCTAGAGGCCTAGGACACCGCCCTTTCACGGCGATAACCGGGGTTCGAATCCCCGTGGGGACGCCAACAAAACCAGCACTTGGCCTGGTGTAGTTGGCAAACAATCACAGCATATCAGCCCAATGTCAGCCGGGTTTTACCGGGCCTGGCGCAGTTCGGGCGCTTTCTCGCGGCTGCCCATCCAAACAATCTGGAGTTAAAATAGAAAGATTTGGTCGATGGCGCCAGGCATCGACCTGTGGCTTGCATCCATGATCGTGGATGCCGTAATCGGGAAACATGCATGAACAGAACCGGCCTTTCGGGCACCGCTCCGGTGAGTGACGTCCAGAGCGAACAGGACAACCTGCGCCTGTACATCAACCTCAAGCTCGCTTCATCGGGCCAGCCCACCGTGCGCGGACAGGCGAGCGACGGCTTCATGGATGTCGCCCACGATCTGCTGATGGCCTACCGCGCCAAGAACTGGCTGCTGTCGGGTTACCTGTGTCCGCCCGACCGCCGCATCCAGGCCTTCCTCGACCGCTATCTTGCCGGTGTGGACGCGATCCCGCAATTGCCCGGACAGACGTTCATCCTGGACCATCAGGGTCTGGCACGCGAGCTGTCGCTGCCGGCGGATGCCGGGGTGTTCCGCTCGGACATCGTTTCGAGCTACCGGGTGCGCCAGGGCGTGTTGCACAACCCGGCAAGCGACCGCCGCACCACCAAGGGCCTGTTCCACGTCGCCGAAGGCGGCCTGCCGATCCCCGGCGACAAGAAGGCGGTGCCGCGCGAAACCTTCGCGCGCATGCTCGCGCACGCGCTCACCCCGCCGGCCGACCTGCTGACGCTGCCCTACACCGTCAACCAGTCCGATCCGGCGCGCATGTTCGTCTCGTTGCTGCTGCGGCCGGTAGTATGCCCAGCGATTCCCGGCGTGGCTCCCGAGAAGAGCATGGAAATCCGGTTCTTCGCGCCGGGCAACCTGGTGGGCAACCTCGACTTCGTCGAAAGCATTTTCGGCAACGGCGGCAACCCTTACCTGCCTGAACACGACGCCGCGCTCGACGTGGAGCACTGGACCGGTCACACCGGCTGCGTGATCCTCGCGCCGCATCTCGTCGGCCTCGCCAAGCGCGAACTGGGTCTTCCGCACTGGGACGACGCGAATGAGCGCCAGCGCCGTGAAGGCATGTGCTGGAAGGAGCCCGGCGAACCTTACAACGACGGCCATGCATTCAAGCTCACTGCACGCGACGCCAGCGGCGTGATGCTCACCATCATCGCCGACAACTACTTCGGCTACTGCAAGAAAGAGGTCAAGACGCAGATCAGTTTCGCCGCCAACCTCTACGGCCTGGCCGAGGAGGAGCATGCCGGTGGTGCGCTCTTGTTCCAGTGCCGCAACCACGGCGAGGAATACGGCGTCGACAGCCGCACACGCGCACCGGGTTACGCGTTCGAGGACATGCTGGCCCGTTACGGCACTTTCATGCGGCGCATGCCGGAAGGCCACGCGGTCGACCTCAATTATGCAGACATCGTCTATGTGCCGCAGGACGTGCGCTTCGACCTCAACGCGCAGACCGTCACCTGGGAAGATGCCGGCGCAACGCGGCAGATTCGCCTCATGCCCGGCAAGATCTACATGCAGCCGAACGGTTACAAGGTGGAGATGCGCCGCCACCCCGGCGCACCGTCGTGGCGTCTGGTGGGCATCGAACCGGAAGGCACCTTCTGCCACAAACCGTGCACGGTTTCCGGTGGCGGCAAGTCGGAGATTTCCAAATCGCTCGAGGACGCTGTCATCTACGGCCCGCTGTTCATCGACGATCTTGATCGCGACCTCGAGTGGGTGCACGGTATTCTGGAGCGCGACTACACCCAACGCTTCCGCCCCGGCTTCGAGCACGAGGACCGCGACCCCGCGCGCAAGCCGCTCAGCATGAAGCGCAGCCTGGGCTCGGTGATCAAGCTCCTGACGCCATCAGCCAGTCACACCGACGAATACAACGCCTGGCTCGACAGCATCCCGCCGCGCATTCTCGCGCTGGTGTTCCTGATCAAGCGTTTCCACCGCCCGGAATGGGGCAATGAATGGGACCAGCAACTCGCGGTCGACGTGGTGGACGGCGCCCCGGGCCACGAACTGAAGATGTTCGGCCGTCGTATCGTCGCCAGCTACCTGCGCGTGGGTTTCGACCGCGACGCACAGTGGCGCACCTTCAAGCTGCGTCAGGATTTCATTCCGGCCGAAAAAGTGCAGATGGAGGACGACATCACCGCGTCGGTGGTGGCTCCCGTCGCCACGCTCACCGGCTGCAAGCTGGGGCTCGATCCGGCAGGCAGCGTCAAGCTCACGCACAATTGCGAAATGCGTTTGTTCCAGCGACCGGACGACGCGATCGTCCCCGGCTACGACAAGCAGACCGAGGCCGACATGGCGCTGCCCGGCAATTTCATGGCCAACTTCGAACCGCTTGCCGGCGAAACCCTGGCCGCCGAGGTCGACAACGTCATGCGCCTGCACGCCTACACTCCGCCAATGCGAGAACTCCTCGGCGCTGCTGCCCGGGCGGGCGAAGCGGTGGTTTCGTCCGCCTGTCCGCGCCTCATCGACGGCAAGCCGTCGAAGAATCCGCGTTATCTGCAACTGCGCCCTGACATCGCCAACCCGATCCGCAAGTACGCCGCGGAAATGGGCATGCGTTTTCATCGCAAGCTGGATGCGGACACGCCCGTGTGCGTGAGCGTCGACGCCGTGCTGTCGGGACGGCGCAACAACCCGCCCGAACCCGGCATCCGTTCACTCGCGGTATACAGCCCGCTCCATTACCAGGACCTGCCGGAACTGTTCATGGACTACGTTTGCTCGCTGACCGGAAAGTCGCCCTCGACCACTGGCGCGGGTTCGGAAGGCGCGCTCACCAAGGGGCCGTTCAACGCCCTGCATCCCACCGCCGACCTCAACAACGCGCTGGTATCGATGATTCTCACCGGCCACGACGGCTTTTCCACGGCTGCCGGCCATGTCGGCTCGCACGTGCGCGTGGATCACGACATCAGCCTCCTGGTACCGGAAATCTGGGCCCGCCTGCTGCCCGAGCAACGCCGCGCCGGCTGGCTCATCGAGCAGGGCTATCTCGAGCCGCTGTCCGATTTCGACCACGACGGCAAGCCCGTACTGGCGAGCCGGCTTGGCTATCGCATCACCGAACGCTTCGTCGCCCACTTCATGGGCAAGATCTTCGACAACCCGTGCGCCGTTTTCAACGAGGCCATCCTCAAGCCTGAAACGCAGGATCTACCCGGCTTCGCCGATGGCGTGCACAACATCGTCGAAGCGCAGGAACGCGTTGCGCTCCGCTACTTCGAGGACGGCAGCATCGACGAAGCCTGCCCTCCGCTGAAGGCGCTGCTCTCCGTCATGGCCTACGGGCACTACCAGGGACTGGACGTACATGCTCCACAGATTCGCGCACTGTTCACCCGCGACGCCCTGCTGGCCTCGAACTGGTACCGCCAGCGCCTGCAGGTCAAACTCGAGCGCGAGCTTGCCATGTGGCGGCGCAACCTCGACGAACTCGTGCGCTTCCAGCAGAACCCGCACAATGTCGAAGAGGCACGGCGCCTTGATCTCGACGCCCGTATCGCCTACACCCGCACGCAACTCGCTGGACTGGAAACGCCCGACGCCTGGCGCGTCTACATCGGCACGCTGGGTGCCGATCCGCTGGGGCCGATCGAAGCGGGGCAGCTGGGTGCCGGTGAGGTGCACATGCCGGCATCTGCACGGAACTGAGCCACCGGCACGAAAAGCCTGTGTTTGATCGAGGAATAAGACCGAAGTGGCCGAAGACGAATCGAACAAAAGCCTGGAAGCTGCGTAAGTGCTTGTTCTGTGGTTTTCGATTGATCTAGTTACCCCCATAGTTACCCCCGCGCCTTCACTGCATGAGGGGCAACGGGCTTGCTTGGCTGTCAGGTCGCCAGTTGCAGAAAACTGCCGCCATCCGACTTTCACGCCGTCCTGCCGCCGCCGACTCTTGCGAAACAGGTTCAGCCACCCCACCCCAGGTCACCAAGACCAAGCCCCAAGCCATCAACGCCGATTCATCAGCCCAAGTCGTTTGGTTCCCTTGTGGCTTTTCCCGGACACCTGACTTTGGCGCTCTCGATTCACCCGCTGGACAAGCTTGGCGCTTTTTGGCGATGAATGCATAATGGCCTTGTGGTTCACGTGATTTCCGCCCGCGTTCGTGAGGCAGTCGCAGAAAACGAATCACTCCCAGTCCGCAGTAACTTCCCGAAGTACGCATGCCGCGACGCGCGGCGGTAACGATGGCCGTCTGGCCTCTCCGCCCTTGTCCGGCCCCGAATGGCCTGATTGGCCGGGCGGCGCATTCGGGAAAATCATTCCCGGCCTCACGCTAAGGAGGTCGCATGAACGAGAAAACTGAATCAAACAACCTGGGCAAGCGTTTTTCCCGCGCACTTGGCCTAGCCGTCGAGTGGCACGGCACCCAGCTCCGCAAGGGCGTCACCATTCCCTACATGTCCCACCTCATGACGGTGTCATCCATCGTCATGGAGCACGGCGGCAAGGAGGATGAAGCCATCGCAGCATTGTTCCACGATGCGCTTGAGGACGCCCCGGATGCAACGGAGGCCGCCAAGCGGGAGGCGCTGATGCGGGATGAATTCGGCAGCACCGTGGCCGAAATCGTCCTGGGCTGCACCGACGGCAGGCCCAGCGATGGCGGCGAGAAAGCGCCGTGGGCGGAGCGGAAGGAGTCGTATCTGAAGGCGATGCGCAACAAGCCCGCCAACACCCTGCTGGTCGCCGGCAGCGACAAGCTGCACAACCTGACCTGCACCGTGCGCGACATGCGGCGCGAAGGCCCCGGAACGCTCTCGCGCTTTGGATCGAGCGCTTCAAACCTGGCCTGGTACTACAGCGAGATTGGTCAGATCCTGACCGAGCGGGGCATCCCCATGGCGCGGGAGTACAACACCCTGCTGGTCGAGTTCAAGGAGATGCTGAAATGAAATGCAAACCTGGGGATATGGCCATGATCACGCAGCGCATCCCGCATAACGTCGGGAAGCTCGTTCTGGTCGTCGAATACTTCGGCGAAGTGGACTATCCCGATCTCAATCTGTGGAAGCTGCCCTGCTGGACCATCGAGAGCATGGGCGGCACGCTCAAGCATGGCACGGGGAAGCTAGCCTACGGCGGGCACATCCCAGATTTGGCGCTGCATCCCATCGGCGAAACGACGCTCACCCGGCATGACCTGGCGCAAGCGAGGGCCGAAGCCGAACTCGAAGCTGCATGGGAGAACTTGCGCGAGGTTGCCAGAGAGATGGAGCGCCAAGCGACATTGCCCGTAGAGTCGAACCGGGAAAGCTTGAGTGACGAGGCATGATGGCATCGTTCACGCCGCCAGCGCCGTCTTTTGCCAAACAGATTTCAGCGGCGCAGATCTTCAAGATCAAGGCACAAGTCGCCAAGCCGGCGATTCACCAGCCCAAGTCGCTGAGCCATCCCTGCCAGCGAAGCATTTGCATAGGCATCGTGTTCCGCCTTCAATCGCTCAAAGGTTCGCCAGTGCATCCCTTTGGGCTTTCCTCCCCCGCCGTTCAATATGCCCGGCTCCCATCCAAGCCGCCGCCGGATCGTGTCGGCGCGCCGCGCCGCCCGGTCATCATCAGTTTCCCGCTGGCACTCATAGCCCGCGCATCCTTCAGGCCGACATCCGGGTATGTGCCAAGGGACAGCAGCTTCTCCTTGCCGCCGAAGCGATACTTCAGGCGCCACCACTTACCCCCGGCGGGAGTGACCAGCAGGAAAAGCCCCTTCTCGTCGGCCAGCTTATAGGGCTTGTCTGTAGGCTTGGCTGTGCGGATCGCAGTGTCGGACAGTGGCATGGTAGTGTTCCCCTTGGATTGGGGGTAACCGTTTTTTGCGTTTCTCAGTTACCCCCTTACTTACCCCCATTTGGGGGTAGCTTCTAGTGAACGATACTAGACCACACTGGACGAAAAGACAAAGAAAAAGCCCGCATTTACGCGGGCTTGTGGGCTTTCTTGGAGTTTCCTGGATGTACTAATGGCGCCCCGAAGACGAATCGAACGTCCGACCTACCCCTTAGGAGGGGCTAATAAATCTTGGCTCTATGCCCTGTGTTTGCTTGATGTTGTGTCAAATTGCATAATATGCAGCACAATTCCAGCACAGTGAAGACAAATGGGCTCAGTTACCAAGGTCGATAAAAAAGACCCTAAATCGCGCTGGCGCGCGTCGGTTCGCAAAGAAGGATACCCACCAGCCTTCGGGCGATTTGACACCAAAGCCGAAGCGTTGGCGTGGGTGGCTGTCACGGAAAGCGAAATGGTGCGTGGCGTGTACGTTAGCACCAAGGCGGCCGAAGCCGCAACGGTCGCGGTGCTGCTCCAAAAATACCGCGACGATGAGCTTCCGGCACTGCGCGGAAAGGGTTGGGGGCCGGCGCTGAACGCATTGGAGGATGGGCTGGGCAAGTATTCACTGGCAGCCTTATCGAGCAAGGCCATTGCTAACTACAAGATCAAGAGACTTAAACACGTCGGCAATGAGACGGTGCGAAAAGAGCTTAATCTCCTGGAGCGCATCATAGATTTGGCGGGCAATGAGTGGGGCATTAAAGTGCCGGCCAATCCTTGCCGTGAGGTCAAGCGCCCGAAAACTGGCGATCCCCGTACACGCCGCCTTGAGGGCGGCGAAATGGAGAGATTGCTAAAAGCGTGCGAGCCTCGCGTCGGCTGGCTGGCTCGCTTCGCCGTCGAGACCGCCGCGCGCCTGGGTGAACTGCTGGCGGTGGAGTGGAAGGATATCGATACGAAAAAGCGGGTGATGATCGTGCGCGGGATTGAAAAGCGCGGCACAAAGAACGGCGACGCGTCGCGCGAAGTCCCCCTTACCAGCGCGGCCGTCGCTGTGCTGAGTGAACTGAAAACCGACGCAAAGCCGGCCCACAAACTGCCCGACGCACGAGTCTTTCATTGGTGGAAAGCCTCTGACGGATTCACCAAAACATGGCGCCGCGCATGTGTTGAAGCAAAAATTGATGATCTACGTTTTCATGATCTCCGACACGAAGGCACATCGCGTCTGGCCGAACACCTTCCATTGCTGGAACTGGCCAAGGCTACCGGGCACAAAGACCCAAAAATGATCATGAGGTATTACCATCCTCGTGCTGAAGATTCGGCAAAGAAATTGCCTTGAGGGAATGCACGCGCCTGTCTCGCGGGACAGGCATTAGACCTGCTCCTGCCTTTCATACTCCCGCACCCACGAAACCAGATTGCGCAGCCGGTTGCGTTCAGCAACTTCGAGCCCGGCTATGTTGCGAGCGACAGCTTGTGGGTAGGTCTCCCCCGCTCGTTTATCGATCTTCACGCGGCCGCCAGGCCAGCTTCTCGACTGCAGCAGCCGCCCTGCCGCGATCAGCGCGGCTACCTGGCTGTCCGCCGTCATCAATGCAGTTCGACGGATTGGTGGATCGGCACGATCTCGGCATTTATGTCGACGCCATCCGGTGGGTCGGCATTCACGGTGAACGCCAATCGATCTGTTGGCACTCGCGCAACACCTCGCTGCGCAAAAATTCCCGCGAGATCCAGCGCTGAAGCCAGTTCCTCGCGCGCATTCTGGGAGAAGTCTTTTTCGTGTGTCATGACTTCGACAGCAAAGACCAGCCGCCGCATTACTTGCCGCAGGATCAGCTCGCGCGCATCAGCCGATCCAAAAACCATGGCCCCGGTCAGATACTCTACGTTGAGGCAATGAAGCGGATCCTGCTGGATTTCATTTACGAGTTGCCGGATTCCGATCAGCGGATTTTCATTGGGTCCATTTTCCTTTTTCATAGCCCTGCCCATCAGTTAGATTTCTTTCCACCATCGCGCTGCGCCAGAACGCGTGTCAGCCCAGCGATCTGGGTGTGAAGCGCTTCCAGCTGCCCCCGCAGCTGGGCGGCGTCTTCGCGGGCGGCAGCGTTTTCCTTGCGGGCCGAATCGCGCTCAGATTCACTCTTCGTGAGCCGCTCCGCAACACGATGCACCTCCTGCGCAGCCACTTTGCGCGCCTCCTGATGTGACTGCTCGGCCGCTTCAGCCCTAGCTTTGACGGCGGCCAGCTCCGCGCGGGCCTGCTCGCGCTCAGCCTGGGCCTGAGCGACAAGTTTCTTTTGATCTTCCATCGCGCCTCGGGCGCGCTCGCGTTCTGCCTCGGCGGCCTGATTCATACGATCGACCTCCGCGGCGTGTTCCTCGATGGCCACCTTCGCCGACTGCTCGGCGTGCGCCAGGCGTTCGCGCAGCTGGGCGAGATCAATCGCCTGCGCCTGGCATGTGGACTGCGAACCGTCGAGACGCTCCTGGAGTACGTCAGCGCTTTTTGCGGCATCCTCCAGCTTGCCTTCAAGGTCTTCCACCGTCTGGGCTGCATCAAGCAGCTCGCGCTCGACCTGCTCGCGCTGGGAAGCGGCCTCAGCTAGAACAGAAGTCACGCGGCGCTCCGCTGCGGCGATCGCGTCAGCGTTGAGCGCAGCGGCAAGCGCAGCGAGTCGTTCCGCTAGCTCGCGGCCGTGCGTTGCGACACGCTCGGCGATTTCAGGGGGAAGTTCCGGCGCAGGAGCCGCAGGCGCCGCGCCGTCGTTGATGACGTGCTCATCCCAAATTTGCTTTAGGCGCGCGGGGTTTCCACCGCCGATTTTCTGCCGCAAGGCAAAGCCGGTGATGTTGCGGCCGGCGGCGCGCAGCACCGCACCTGCATCAATAATTTGATCCTTCGTCACGTCTGCCGGTCTCATCCTCTTCTCCATTGAACAAACAAAACAAATAAATGAACAAAATCGATTCTGTGGGTTGTGTCTGTCGGATCCGATTTAACGATCAGCCGCGATCACCCACCCCGCCGGGATGGCGGAGTGGACCCGACCCCACAGGTGAGGGGTGAACGAAAGCGATTGGTTGTCTCCCTGAACAAACAAACAAACGAATAAATAAACAAACGAACTAACAATCGCGGTTCAAGTTTGATCGGCAGCTAGCCGGATGCCGGTTTTTGCTGTTTTCTGTCCATCCCGACGCCTTCAATCTTCGCCAGGAAGCAAGATGGTGATGACCGGATCGCCGTCGTCTCCCGGCCCAATGCGCAAGACCAATTTCACCAAGCGTGGCCGCACGCCGCGCCCGCCACGGGGTACGCGATAGAGCTGAAAAACAAGCCTTTGTGCGCCGGCACCACGGCGTGCAGCGTTCATCGCCATCCACAGCACGTCCCACAATCTCCCAGCCTCGTCTTGGTAGGTCTGGCGGCGGTTGTCCGCTTCACCCCACTCCACGCAATCGGCCCACACCGCGCGGGTGACATCTACCGGGATGCGGAATCCGACTTCCCTTGCCACCTCGTCGACGCAAATCAGCTGACCGTCCTCGATGGCCTGCTTGCGGGTGTAGCTGTAAATCACTTCACCAAAAATCTCGTTCATCGTGTTCATGTGGACCTCCTCAGGTTGATGGTTGCTTGCGGGTATCTCGCGAACTGGGTTTCAAAACTGCCGGATTCGAAGATTCTGGAGCCCCGGCTTTTCTGCTCCGGCGCTGGCTGGTGTCCTGCTTGCCTGCGCTGCCGTCTTTCGTGAGTTCCTTCGCCCTTGCGACGGGTTTAGGCGGGGGGATGAGGGATGCAAGGGGACGTGGAATAAATGTCGCCGCCCGCGCGCGCAGCGCGCCTTGGCGGGCGTCGGCGTTTTATGCCGCGAAAGCCCCTTGCAAGGCGCATAGCGCCGTTCCCTCAGCAGACCGGCTATGGTCGCGAACTAAGGGCGAAGGAACTCACGAAAGACGGTGTGGATTGCGCGTGGGTACCGGCTGCGACGATGCGTGGTTGAAGGTTTTCAGGCCAGCGCGATGCCGCAGGCATGGCGCTGACAACCGCTGTTGCCGCCGGAACGGCGGAGCGGAGCCGACGCCGCAGGCGTGGGCGGAGCGGAAGAGTCAGAAATGCGCGGGGGGCGCAAAGCCCCCCTCACTTACGGAAAAAAGACGCAGCCCGGCCCGGGTAAGCTTAGCCCGCGAACTGCGGGCACCTCAGCCGGGGTGACCTACCGAATATCGATTCATTCTTGAAGGTACTCAATCTCAGGCAACGCAAGCTCCCATTCTGGACACCGTACCTGCTCGCCATCCTTGGCATGCCGCACCAACACGGACGCGACTCGGACACCGAGAATCTGCCCGGCGGGCGGCTTAAAGCTCTTTGCCATTCGGGTAACCGTCACCCCATTTGCATCAGCAAGCTCCCATCCTGGCTGTCCATCATTCCGTGGCTTCAAGGCCAGCGCGTCGCCATAATCCAGTTTCGAAATGGCATTGTGGATAGGAGCATCAGGTGCAAATTTGCCAGGCCAGGAAAGATAAACCTGCCCCGGATCAGCGACCCAGGTCCGACGCGCAAGACTTGGATTCAAGGTTGCCCCAGCCACGGGAGTCGTCAAACAAAGGTCGGAGCAATCCTGAATAAAGGCATGTGGATTCTTCTGTCGCGAACAGAGCGTAAGCGTCTGTCTCGCGCGCGTCATAGCCACGTAGAACAGGCGGCGTTCTTCGTCGTCATTCTTTGACCAGCCACCCCCATCCAGAATCAACGCATGATCAAATTCCAGTCCCTTTGCGCGGTGCGCTGTCAGCAGCAGCATGGGGCCATTCGGCATGTCCCCCAAGGCGCTTTTTCCACCAGCACCGAACTCATAAAACTGTTCGATCAAATCCAAGACGACACGCTCCGAACCAGGCGCTGTGGACTCACACTCACGGATAAATTGGGCCAGCATTGCACGCTGTGGATGCTCAATCAGGTCATCAATACCTTGTCCAAAACGCCGACGGAACCACTTGGAAAGCGTCGTGCTTCGTAAGAGCATGCGGCGACGGAGGCCAGCCCCCCTCCGCCGCCCCTCGAGCAGCGCAAGCAAGAAATTGCCTTCACGGGTGCTATGGAGATCCGGGACATGATTGTCACGCAATAGCCGAACCGGAATACCTCTGAGCCGGCACGCGGCCGCCATCGCCTCCAAATGGCCCCATTGCCGCGCAATCACGGCGAAGCGCCCCCAGTATTTATCCTTCCCATTCTCCTGAAGGCCATTCAGCCTCTGCATCTCGGACAAAGCCGACTCAACCTCGCCAAAGTACGCCTCGGGGACTTCCAGAATATGGACTCGCCCCTCTGTGACTGGATCCACGTGGGAGAAATCACCTCCCGCTGGCAATTCGCGACGGGCATGATTAATCCGAATCTCTTGATCGGATTTCATGCGGTCTCGTGCCCGCACGATCACGCGGTTAGCGCAGTCAATGATGTTCTTGGTCGACCGATAGTTTTCTACCAAGTGGTAGCGCTTGGCTTGATAGTCAGTTTCGAATTGCTGAATGAAGCGGACATTGGAGCCGCCAAATGCGTAGATATTCTGATCATCGTCACCGACCACCATCAGCGAAAGCTTGTCTTCGTCGCTATTCAACGTCCGGCCAGCCAGCGCACTGATCAAATCGTAGTGGTCAGCATTGATGTCTTGATACTCGTCCACCAAGAGGTGTCGCAAACCGGCAAGAATCCGGTCTCGATGGACCGAGGGCCCCACATCATCCCCCTGCTCGGCTTTGCGTAATTGCGCGGTTGCAGTCTTGATCACCGCATTGAAGTCGATATTCTCACCCCGCTCGATGGCCACCGCGTAACTCGTTCCGGTGAGCCGCATCGCCAGACCATGCAGCGTCTGAACGCTCACGCCTGCCGCATCGGGGCCAACCAATGCCCACAGCCTGCGGTAGACCTCAATCGCGGCAGACCGGTTATACGTCAAGACCATGATCTGCTCGGGCAGTACCATGCATTCGCGGAGTAGCCAGGCCACACGATGCACAACAACACGTGTTTTTCCGGAACCGGGGCCGGCCAGCACCAGGCTACTGCCTTCCAGCGGTGCCGCCACGATGGCTTGCTGCTCTGGATTCTGCAGATCGGTCAAAATCCGACGGTGCGCAGCCTCGGTTGTCGCCATCTCCAGAACGTCCTTGCGCCCGGCGAAATACGTCTTCACAAAATCATTCCGGTCCATGCTGAAGTAAGCGACGATAAACGCCATCGCCGCCTGAACTTTTCGCAAGGAGAGACGTGCATACTCCGCCATGACATGGACCTGGATAATCTTGTCCTTGTAATGCAGCGCCAACTGATCGTAATCAGATTTCTTAAACTGTCGGCGTCGGGCCTCGGTGTTAAGCTCGATCGTCATGGCTGCCCGGAAAACGGCCTTACCACGGGCAAGGTGCAAGACCTCGTTGGTATCGAGGTACTTCAGTGATGCTCCGAGCGCCACACTCCAGTCCTTAACGTCAAGATTCTGGATGGTAGTGTCTGATTGCAGGGCAGCTTCTAGATCGCCCTGCTTGCACGTGACAAGCAGATTGTTTCCCTGACGGTGTCCGATGAAGAAACTCACCAAAGCTTGCGCCAGCTGCATTCGACGTTGTCGAATGACATCGATTTCCTGCCAACTTCGCAGCAGCTTGATATAGCGACTGTCTTGCCCGGCTGGGCGGAGGGCAAAAAATCCACGTTTCCCCGCGCCGTCACCGAATGGCTCGGCAAACGATTTGAGTAGGCGAGTGAGTTTCTCGGGGTCGAACTCGACTTTGGCCTCTCGTCGAAGGGTGTCACAAAGCCGCCGGATATTCAGGATCTGCCAGTCTTCCTGGTCCGCATCCGGCGCAGCTTCGCGAAGGTTGGCCACCAGTGCATTTTCTAAATTCCGAAGTGCCACAATCCTGGTCGCCGTGTCGGGATCTCGGTAAAGCGTTACCCCGATCTCCATGTCATTGGACAACAGCTTTAGCCGATCAAGGTCGCGCAGCATAGCCTGGACGACGCGGGAATCCTGACCTGTGGCGAGCATCAACTCATCGGTGCTAACCGCTTGGTCATCCTCAGCCTGCATCAGGATCGTGAGAATCTCCAGATACGGCTCAATCTTGGTCTCCGGACCCAGTTTTTTCTCAAGCAAAGCGCGTGCTTCGTCGATGCTCGCGATAAGCAAGCTGCCTGGAAAGACGCGAGTATGGTTTTCTTGCCGTTCCAGGAGCCTGGCCTCTTCCAGCCAGGCGACCGCAATCCGAACTTTCGTGTCGGCGTCGGAAGCATCCGGATCGATCCGGTGCTGATCCGGGATTTCCAGGAGAATTTCACCGCTTGTAACTACAACTTCCCCTTCACTTCGGTCTTTTTTTTCAATCGAGCGAAGGGCTTTGAGGATCGAGTTGATGTCGTGCTGGCTAAGGCGCGAGTTCCGCAGCAATCTGAACTGCACATCAAGATCCGCCTCGTCATAGAGGAGTATGCATCTCGCGGGCTGCTGATCCCGCCCTGCCCGCCCCGCCTCCTGCAGGTAGTTTTCCAGAGAGCCAGGGGTATCAAGGTGTATGACCAGGCGAACATCCGCCTTGTCGACGCCCATGCCAAATGCATTGGTGGCGGCGATGACGCGAACATCGCCCCGAATAAAAGCCTCCTGGACAGCCCGCTTGTTCTCTGAGGGCATTCCGCCGTGAAAGAAGCCACAGTTGAGGCCCGCCCCTTTCAAGAATTCGGCTACTTCCTCAACGGTTTTCTGGCGCGCACAAAACACAATCGCGCCACCCTCGTCGCGCAGCGCCTCCTGCAGCAGCCGAAGCACTTCGGCATACTTCCCTTGCGCGGGTACCGATCGGACTTCGTAGGCCAGATTCTCTCTAGCGACGCCCCCCTCAAGCGCTTCCAGCGTGATGCCCAAGCGTTCCTCGAAGTGGTCGCGGATGTCCTGAACAACATCGGGCTTGGCTGTCGCCGTAAAACAAAATACGGGCGAGGGTTTATCTTTCTGACGCTTCTTGATGAAGCGAGAAACGTAGAGGTAATCCGGCCGAAAATCATGCCCCCACTTGGACAGGCAGTGCGCCTCGTCAAACACCCAGGCCCCCACTTCCCGATGCATGAGTGCATTGGCGAAAGCCGTGCTTCGGAATTGCTCCGGTGCGACAAAGATCAGCCCCAGGTCGCCCAGCCGCAGCTTGTCCAGCATGAGCCTGCGTTCGAGGGGGCTGAGCAGGCTATTGAGATAGCCTGCACACGTAATGCCGCGCGCCTCAAGATTGTCGACCTGATCCTTCATCAACGACTGCAACGGCGAGATGACGACGGTCAGACTGCCATTCCGGTAATAGCGGGCAAGCGCCGGCAATTGGAAGCAGAGGGACTTGCCCCCGCCCGTTGGCAGAATCGCCAGACTGGATTTCCCTGCGAAGCCATTGCTAACAATGACTTCCTGGAGTGAACGGCCGTCTGCGGTACTCGGTGTCGGCCTGAAACTTGTGATTCCCGGAAAATACTGTGGAAGCAACGCCAATAAGTTGTGTTGCTCCTTGCACCACGTGCATTCTGGATCCGTGCAGGGGACATCCCGAAGGGTGGCGATAAGCTCTCGGGTCTTGGGGAACGCAAGCGTTACCCATGGGGGAAGCACCGAATTCCCGCCGGCCACCCGGAGCCAAGCCAATGCGTAAGCCAGCGGCTTGTGCCACGCACTATCGGGAAAATAGTTTTCAACGACCTGCTTCTGGCCTACCCGGCAAACTTTTCCATCTGTCACCCGTACCCACGCACTCCCGGCTTCATCCAATGACGGACGAAGTGATCGACGAAGCGTGGCAAAAAAACTAGCGAGCCCCTTGCCATTCTCAGGTGCCAGAAGGTAGTGCAAGCAAAGCGCTTCATCCGGATGGCCTTCGACGCGCTGGCGCAGCGCATCGCCCTGATCCAGGAACAGCTCGTAAGCAAGCTCTGCATCCCGGACCGGATCGTTCTTTGTCGTCGTGCAGAGTTTGTAGTCCTTGACCAGGCGGTGGTAGGGGTTCTGCGGGAAGGCCACTGGCGAGAGTTCCAGGGTATCCACAAGCGGGAGGCGATGAAGTGCCAGATTTGGATACAACGAATCAAGCGCGGGCTGATCGAAAGCCACAATATTGTGGCCCAGCACGAATGCTGCCCCGTCGGTCATTTTGTCTACGCGGCTGACGAGGTCTGCAGCCTTCCCGGAAATGCGCTCACGGGCGTCCGTGTCGGGCCTGAATAGGCCAAGCTCCCGAAGGACCAATCGATCCTCGCGGGAGGTCTCAATGTCGAGACAAAGGCACTTCGCGCCGGCTTTTTCAGGTGCAGTCGTCATCAGCTGCACCCATACAGGTTCTCGCTGCGGCAACAACATTCACTGCCTGTGCTTCTGTGCGTTTTTTGTTATTCATCCCCCGCCTTTTTTGTACGTTGTTATTTCACCAGCTCCATCAGCTTCCCAAAGCTGTCGACCACGTCGTATTTGACGTTCTTCGGGGCGTATTTCTCGTTGATCACGTCGAAGAACTTGCGGGCGCACTTGATCTTGGTCTTCTCGATCTCGTTGAGCACCATTGACGACATCGAGCCCTTGGTTTCGGCCACGAAGTACACGTGCTTGACCGCCCCCTCCGTGAATGAGATCGCCCAGTCTGGGTTGTAATCCCCGACGGGAGTCGGGATCAGGAAGCCGCGCGGCAGCTTGGCGTACACCACCACTTCGCTGCAGGTATCCAGTTCCTTGACGAATTCACGCTCGACGTTCGAATCGGTGAGCACGTAATCGTAGATGTGGCGCTTGAGCTTGTCGCCCGCCTTGCTGAAATCCTGCTTCGTCTGCCCAGCGGTGAAGATGTCCATGTCGAACGTGTCCTCGACGGGGTCGTAGGCCAAGTGCTCGATGAGTACGGTGGCTTTTTGCTCGTTGATCAGCCTGATGGCCTCGGCAATAAAGCTCTCTGGGTTGGTCTTGAACTGGGCGAATACCGCCACATTCAGCCCACGCAGGATGTCGGCCACAGCCCGGCGGGTAAGCTGGGTACCCTCAGCCAGTTTGCCGATCAGGTCGTACTTCACTGCGGAGTGGATCGAATGCGTATTGGTCTCGGTTTCTGTCGCCTTGAGGGTAAACGCCTCCCCATTCTTCATCCCATCGTAGGTAGCCTGGTCTGCCTGCTCGCCACGCTGAATCGTGTATTGAAGCGGCGTGACGCGCAGCTGTTCGTCGAGCGCCTTGACTGCCTTCTGCACCAGCTCTGCTGAGTCAAAGCCGACGCTATAGGCTGCCTTGCGATTGATGCGGTCCCAGAGGGCCTTGAACTCCTGCTTCTCGAAGTTGCTGTTGAGCGGGTTCTTCTTGGGGCGGCGATCGTCACCAATCTCGGGCAGCTGGCTTTCGCTGAAGATGCTGTCGATCAACTGGAACACCTGCTCAGCGTGCGGCTTCAAGTCAGGCGGAAGCTCGGCAAGGGTGCCCGCCTTCTTCGCCTCGTGATAGGACTCCGCGATGCGGTCGACCTCGTCCGTGTAGTCGTTCTTGAGAAGATATTTGTAGATTTGCTTGGCCAGCTGCGGCGTAACCTTGATCTCGCCCTCCGGCGTTTTGAAAACCTTGCCGGTAAAGTAGGTCTCGTCTGCCACCTTCGGTCGGGCGGACAGCGACTCACTGATATCCTTCTGCAATGCGGCAACAAAATCCTTGTAGCTTTCGCTCGCCACCACTGTCAGCACGTTCACGTCATGCACGATAGCCGGGTGGTCCATGCGCTCGCCGTGCTGGTTCACCGACAGCCGCAGGCCACGCCCCACCTCCTGTCGGCGTGAAATCGTGTTGTCGCTGTGCTTAAGCGCGCAGATCACAAACACATTGGGGTTATCCCAGCCTTCGCGCAGCGCAGAGTGCGAGAAGATAAAGCGAACGGGCTCGGCGAAGGATAGCAACTGTTCCTTCTTCTTGAGGATCAGGTCGTAGGCATCCACGTCGCTCGACAAACCCGCGTTCTCCCCCCGCTTTTCCACATCCGGGTCGACCAGTCGCTTCGTCTTCTTGTCGATGGAGAAGTAACCACTGTGGGTCTTGTCCGAAGTGATCCCGTTCAGGTACTTGATGTACGGCGTTTCGTCGAGTTCAAGCACTTCATTGAGGTACAGCTCATATTCTTCCTCGAAGACACGCGCATATTCGCCCTTCTCGTCGTCCCTGCTGTAATCGCGGTACTTGGCCACTTCATCGATGAAGAAGAGGGTCAGCACTTTGACCCCTTGCTGGAACAGCGCCTGTTCCTTGTCGAAGTGGGCCTTGATCGCCTCGCGGATCTGAATGCGGCGCAACGCCTGCTCGTTCACATCACCCGCCACCTCGCCCACGAACAGCTCCACGCCGTTGGTAAAGCTCAGAGTGTCTGTGTTCGCATTGATGTCTGACACCACGTACCCACGGTACTGGTCGAGTCCATCCGAAAGGTCAAACAGGTTGTCGCCTTTCGAGAGCTTCCGCACCACCCGCTTGATCTCGCCCTTCTTCAGCTTCTGCTCAAGCTCCACCCGGGCCTGGGGTGACTTTATCGAGATTTCAATGGACTGCAGGTAAAGATAGGCATTGGTTCCCGCCAGCCCCTTCACCGAGATACCGCGCACGGCGATCTTCTTAACCAGCTTCTGGTTGTAGGCATCGAGCGCGTCCAGGCGGTGGACCTTATTATGTGTCGTCTTGTGCGTTGCCGAGTAGCGCAAAATCATCAAAGGATTGAACTCCTTTAAAGCATCAAGCGTCTTCTCTCCTTCCATTTTTTGCGGTTCATCCAAGATGAGAATCGGCCGGTTTGCCTTGATGACGTCGATCGGTCGGCGAGACTGGAAATCATCCAGTTCGGCGTAGATTTTTCGAGCCTCTGCGCTGGCATTGGCCTTCAAATTTTTCTGTGCGTTGAATGCCTGCACGTTGATCACCATGACGTTGATCCCGGCGTCCGACGAAAAGCTCTCCAGGTGGTGCAGCTGCTTGGAGTTGTAGATGAAGAAGCGTGGCTTCTTGTGATACGTCTCCAGGAAATGCTCGGCCGTAATCTCCAGCGACTTGGCCACGCCCTCGCGAATGGCAATGCTCGGCACAACGATGATGAACTTGCTCCAGCCGTACTGCCTGTTCAGCTCGAAGATGGTCTTGATGTAACAGTAGGTCTTGCCCGTGCCGGTCTCCATCTCGATGTCGAGGTTGACCTTGCTGATCTTGGTCTTCACCAGGTCGGTCGAAACGGGCAGGTTCTGCTGGCGTTGAACCTGCTGGATGTTTTCCAGGAGGTTCAGCTCGGACAGGGTGAGGTCCCCGTTGCGGAACGCCGCCTCTTTGTCGGCGACGGCTTCGGACGGGTCGAGCGCCAGCGAAGTCTGCGGGCTGGCGGGCTGGGCTTGCTGTGCACCAGGATCCAGTCGATACCGGATGCCGCCGTGGGTCGGCACCTGCCCCTTGAAGCAATCTACTACCGCCTGGACGGCAGCGGTTTGATACTCTTGGGTCTTGAACTTCAGCTTCATGCCATTCTCTTTCTGCAATCTTTTTGCAAATTCGGCCTCAGCAGGGAGATAAGTATTTGTTTCATATCAACTAAGCCCATGTTCTTTCTGCGATCTCTCTGTGCAACGGCCTGTCTTTCTCTGCAGATTTATGGAGCCTTCCGACTCCATTAAGCATTTTGGGGAGCGCAATTTAATAAACAGACTCCACAAACAGGCTTGCACCGTTTCCAGACTCCACAACCATGTCACAGCACCTCGCGACCTTCGGCCAGGTTGATCAGCCGGGGGAAGCACAGTGTGGCCGGGCGCCGACCGCTGCCGGCCTGTAGCTCCCGCAGGATCCCCGCGTCTCTCATCTGGCGCAGCAGCCCTGGCGTCGTCTTCTCATGAATGCCAAATTCCTGAAACAGCTGTTGGGCGAGATCGGATGAACGGAAGACGGGCTTGCTGAAAATCGCGTCCAGCACATGCACCGTGTACTGCGAATGCGTGGCCGCTTGTATGGCCAGCTTCATCTCCTCATACAGGGCCTGAATGGCCGTCACCCGGGCGCTATTCTGGGCGGCCTGCGTCACGATGGCCTGCAAGAAAAAAACGATCCAGCTGTTCCAGTCACCCTCGACGGAAATCGCCTTGAGCCGCTGGTAATAGTCCTCCCGGTGGTTCTCCAGGTATTCGGACAGATAGAACATGGGCTGAGACAAGGCCCGCTTCTGATACAGGAACAGTGGGATCAGGATGCGGCCTATCCGGCCGTTGCCGTCCTTGAACGGGTGCAGCAACTCGAACTGGGCATGCACGACTGCCGTTTGCAGCAGAAAGTCCACATCGTCGCTGTCCAGATAATGCTCCCAGGCCTGAAGGTAGTCCGGCAACTGAAGCGGGTTGGGCGGCACAAAGCTAGCCTGCTCGATCGTGCAACCATGCTTGCCGATCCAGTTCTGGTCTTTGCGGAACTCGCCCGGCGTCTTGTCCTGGCCCCGCACGCTGTTCATCAAAATGCGATGCAGCTCCCGCACAAACCCAAGGCGAATCGGATAGTCCTTCAAGTATTCCCGCGCGGAAAACAAGGCCTGACGGTAGTTGGAGATTTCCTGAATGTCCTGGAATTTCTCCCCCTCTTTCAACAGCCCCGCCTCCTGCTCCAGCACCTCGTCGACAGTCGCCTGCGTGCCCTCGATCTTGGAAGACAGCACCGCTTCCTGCGTGGTCAGCGGCGACAGCATCACGGCCGGGTTGGGTATGCCTTGCAGCAACCCATCGTAACGGGCCAGGGCCGCGTTGGCCTGCCCCACCAGCGGCAGCAGGCGACGGAAATCCAGCTCGGTCAGCGGCAATGCGTCGGGAACATAGGGATTCATATGTGCCTACCTCAGATGGACTTCACTTCGGTGGCGGGCGACAGCAGCTTGAAAATCTGCTCGACGTTGATCTTCACAGCGCTGTCCCTGAATCCGGCGTCGCGGAACACCACGCGCAGCGGCTCCAGCTTTGCGAGCTCCTTCACGAAGGGCTCGTCGATACCGCCGCTCGCGTCGAAGCATGCAGCCAGTGCATTCCCGTCAACCAGGAACACGTCTTTGTCCTGGATCGTCTGCTTAGCAATCTGCAAAGCCAAGTCCACGCCCCAATCCAGCATCACCTGAAACAGCAGGTCTTCGGGAGTACGGTCGGGCTTGATGTTGTCTACGAGAAGGTCGATTTGGCCTTTATCTAGCGCGTCGGGAGCGTAATAAACGTCAGCCATATTTGACGTATCGATTTTGAGCACACGGAAGCCAACGTCCCGACTCCATCCCGGAGCGCCATCCTTCTCCCGCACAGCCGTACCTGCGCGGCGGATGCGTTCCTTTGAGATTTCCGAAATAAAGGGTTTTAGGCCGATCTGTGTGCAGAACTGATAGGCCTCCTTTGCGTCCTTGCTTTCCTGACCAATTTCCTCAGGATACTGAACACTAATGAAACGACGACCGCCTCCTTCTCGACGGTTTATTTCCATCGTTGCATGCGCAAGGGTCGAAGATCCAGCGAACAGGTCAAGGCAGATGTCTTTCGGCCCAGTCATGAAGGAAATGAGCCGCTCCATCAAGAGTACCGGCTTGGGGTTAGAAAATACTTTTTTCCCTTCGGGGAATAGAGTCTTAAGATCATAGGCCCCAGACCGGCCATCCAGATCAAAAACGCTGGACAATTTGTCTTCATACTCAGAGGCGTATGCCTTCAGCTCGATCAGTTTTGTATCGTCATCCCCAAAAAGAACAAGACCTTCGGAAAGCAATCGCTTCATGGTTTCTTCCGGGAAACGATAGCCCATCAACGGTTGCTTACAGGCCCTGCCAGTTGCTGGATGAATAACATCGTACCTGTAACCTTCTTTTCCAGGGTTATGAACGCTACGGCTTCCTGCATAGACGCCATGCACGTCTATAAATTTGTAGTCCGCGAGGGGCCCCAGTTGAGACTTGTTTTCTCTATACCACTCAGTGTAAGCGGCCTGAAGATCGTCAAGCTTAGGATGCTTCGCGATCAGCTCTTCCCCAATCTTGACGAGAATCTCTTTGGCGTCTGAAACTGAAGTCTTCCAGACGCCTTCGAGATCGCTCTTGCTTCTTGCAAATACGTGAATGCTCTCGTGCTCGATAGCGATGTTGCTCGGGTTGTTGTCTGTGGCGTTCTTCCAAATCAGGGTGCCAAGGAAGTTTGCTTCACCAAATACCTCGTAACATAAGTGAAGAACGTTCGCTGTTTCGGCGTCATCAATGGAGATGGCAATAACACCGGCTGGGGCCAACAGATTCCGTGCGACTCTTAGCCGCTGATACATCATCCCAAGCCAGTCGGAATGGAATCTTCCGTTTGCCTCAGTATTGGCAACGAGTCGGTTACCCTCTTCATCGGACTGATTGCTATGCGTCAGATAGTCGTAGGTGTCTCCAACGAAATCGTCTCGATAGACAAGGTTGTTCCCCTTCTTTCGGTTGTAGGGCGGGTCGAGATAGATCAGCTTGATTCTGCCGAGATATGTTTCCTGCAATAGTTTCAAGGCATCCAAATTGTCGCCCTCGACGAATAGGTTCTTCGTCGTATCGAAGCTCACACTCTCCTTGCTGCAAGGCCGGAGCGTCTTGGCGATCGGTGCATTGGCCGCCAGCAGCGCCTCTCGTTTACCTGGCCAGTTCAGGTGGTAGCGCTCTTGCGGGCCTTCAACAATGGAATCGGCCAACTCTTGACGTAGCTGATCGAAATCCACGGCCAGCTTCAATGTGCCGCCTTCACCCTTCGCCTCAGTCACACAATTTGGAAACAACTCGCGAATACGGGCGACGTTGTCCTGCGTGAGATTGGGCGAGTGCATTTTCATTTTTTCCATCATTAGTATCCTTGGTCCGCGCTACGGTTTCGGTGGGGCGACGAATTCTCTGCTCTACCCGTAAAAGCGGTTGAAATAGATAGCCTCATTCTTTATCAGACGAATCTTGATTCTTAAGCTCGTCGAACTTGTCCGCCATCGTCGGATTGCCCCGCGTCAGCTTCTTGATTGTCACGTCTTGTGCCTTGTCATTGGCAAGGCGCAGGTTCCGATCGGTGCCGAGCAGCGCCTCCTTCGTCTTCTGCAGGTGGTCGATCGATTTGTCGATCTCATCGATCGCTGTTTGGAAGCGCCTGGAAGCGAGGTCGTAATTCTTCCCGAATGCGGCCTTGAACGACTCAAGCTCGATTTCGAAGGTCGTAATGTCGATGTTTTGCGCCTTCACGAGCGCCAGCTCCGATTTGTATTGGAGCGAGTTCATAGCAGCATTTCGCAGCAGCGTGATGATTGGAATGAAGAACTGCGGTCGGACGATGTACATCTTTGGGTGGCGATGGAACATATCGACAATCCCGGAGTTGTATAGCTCGCTGTCGGGTTCAAGCAGGGAGACCAGAACTGCGTACTCGCACCCTTTCTCGGTGCGATCCTTGTCGAGCTCCTTCAAGAAGTCTTCGTTCTTTTTCTTGGTGGCCGTTTCGTCACTCTCGTTCTTCATCTCGAACATGATCGAGACGATCTCGGTGCCAGCCTCATCTGAGTCGCGGAAGATGTAATCACCCTTGCTGCCGGTCCGCGAATCGTTGTCCTTCTCGAAGTATGCCCTGGGAAACGCAGTGGCACGGATTCGGTTGAACTCAGTCTCGCAGTGCTGCTCAAGGGTTTCGCCCACCATCTTGGTCGATAGTCGCGCCTTCATGTCTCGAAGGCGCTCGATCGCGTCATCGCGATCCTTGATCTGCGTCTCGAACTTTTCTTTCAGAGCCTTCTCGGCGAGATGCTTTTCAAGCTCTACCCGCTGCAAGCCGCTCTTCAGTTCATCGCGTTCCTTCTCTACTGCACTGACTGCCTCGGTGATCTCGAGCTTTTTTTCGATGTTGCTGGCGTCAAGCTTTGCCTTCAGCTCCTGAACCTCTGCATCCTTCACCGCAGTGGCTTTCTGCAACTCGTTCAGGAGCTTGGCCTCAGCCAGCTTGGATGCGGCGTGCTTGTCATGCTTCGCCTGCTCAAGCTCGTTTGCAAGCGCGTCACGCTCTTTCTCTACTGCGCTCAGGGCCTGAGTCACGGCGAGTTGCCGCGCAACCTCACCGGCATCGAGCTTGGCTTTCAACTCCTGGATCTCGGCGTCCTTGGCAGAAGCCACCTTCTGCAATTCGCTGGCGACCTTTGCTTGGGCGAGTTCGACGGCATTCCGCTTGTCCTGCTCAGCCAGCTCAAGCCGCTCATGTAGCTGCTTCTCGAAATCGCTATCACGAACTTGCTTCAGGATGTCCGCGTACCCGGCATCATCAATCTTAAATGCCTTACCGCAGTGCGGGCAGATGATTTCATGCATAGCTATTTGCCCTCTGTCTTAGCCACAATTTGTAAAAGCACCTCCGGCACCTCACCTTCGGCCTTGAGTGTTGCCGTGCGGTATGCAAGCTGATTCTTTGAAAGCTTTATGCCTGTATCAGTCTCTACACTTTCGCAAGCCACAAGCCATTCCTTCCAGTTCTCGGACAGAAATGCCTCGAGGTGATCTTCAAAGATTGCGACTTTGGTTGTTGCGACTGTGGATGGATAATCTTCTTCAGGTAGGCCGAAATACCGCAATAGCTTGCGGTTCTCCACTGCATGGTTGTTCCGCTCTCTATCAATATCTTCTTGCTTCTTGTTATTTGCCTTGGCGCGCACCTCAAACCCGCCATCCGCATCAAAGAGTGCATAAACAGGTACCCCAATCGAGGTCAGGATCGCATGAGCGAGTGGGATTGATGTCTTTGATCCTACGGGAACAATCGAGATGCCTGCCGCCTCAAGCGAGCCGGGAGCGGACCTATCACCAATGCCGTAGAACACGGATGATTCTGTCGAGCCTTCCACTAGGAAGGCTCGGTTCGCAAAGAGTGCTATGGAGAGCTGATCGACCACGTTATGGTCAAGTCGACGATCTACTACATCACCGTCCACCACTCCCTGAAGCATATTTTTCACATCAGCAACCGTTGCGTAGTGAACAGAAACAACCGGCGTCGCGTCAGCTGATCTTGTCAGCCGTCTGACTTGGTCGAAATGGCGAGCCTCAAGAAAGTAGGGGCTATGAGTTGCATAAGTCACCTGGACGCGTTTACCGACATCTTCAGCGAGCGACCTGAGTACCTTTGCAAAAGCTTGCGCCTGGATCGGGTGCTGAAAGAGCTCCGGCTCCTCGATCGCCAAGCAAATGATCCCTTCGGATGAAGCTGCGCCGGACTGTGCCAAGAGTTGGAGCGCCGAGATCAGAATCGTGCGCTGAAAGCCATGCCCCTGTCGTTCCACTGCGGTCTCGGTTGTGCCATCGAGAACTGCCACCTCGAATGTGGTCCGTGGAGCCTTGAGTTCCACCTCTGCAGGAGCAACAGTGACAGCACGACCAGGTGAGTAAGACGTGACGACCTCGTTGAGCCGCGTTGTGATGGCATCAAGCTGCGCCTTAAACTTCTCCTCGTAGACTTGCTGCTGCTTCGCACGCGACTCCGCGACAATTTCCGCGATTGCTTCATCAGCGGCAGAGCGATCGATTGAGCGCTCAAGGATTCGGCCGATGATGCTCGACTTTCCGTCGATCGACTCCTCGCTTGCGCGAAGGTCGGCAGTGACCAGGACGAAGTCGAAGAGACCGCTCATCTTACCGCCGCTGTTGAAGCCGAAAAAGTTGGTCTGCAGCGCTTCGGGAGCGTCCACGAGTTGGTCGGTGTTGGAAGATTCCCAGGTCGTCATCGCTTGCTCAATGGCAGCGGCGGTAGTGGCTGACGGCAGGCCTAAATCCGGACGGTCCGCGCGTAGTTTGGAATAAAGCTCCTTTTTAGGTGCCGCACCGCTTGCAGCCTTGATTGCGTTGAAATCCGGGAAGCCCTTTGCATTAGCGGAGAGCACGTCGGAGCCATCAGGTGACCGGCGCTTCCATGCAGTGAACGTGGTGACACCTTCCGGCGCATACTTGCCAAGTGCCTCGCGGTCCTTTTCGGTAAGGCCTGAGAATGAGACCTGAACCTCGATGTCTTCGTCAGTCGCCCCAAAAGAGCAGTCCTTCTCTGTCAGCGAGCCAGTCTTGCCGTTGAAGTACCAGTCGAGCGCACGAAGCACCGTTGACTTGCCGGCACCGTTCGGACCGATAAAGGTCGTTACGGAATCGAAGGGGATCGTCACGTCTTTTAACGTGCGGAAATTCCTTATGCGAACGGATTGGATTTTCATTTCTGGATTCAGCTCCTTATGCCCGTTGCCAGTTCGATTTTGGCAATCTGCTGGACTGTTTTTGCTGTCGTTTATCGTCGAACATGGTGCTCGACCCCACTTCCCATCTTGGCCATTTTCGTGAAGCCACGAAAATGGCCGTCTTGTGGTCGATGCGGGCCTTGAGTCATTGCACTGTGTTCTCGGTCATTGTTTGAGCTCTTCCAGTTCTGTTCTCAGCTTCCGTAGCTCAGCATTGATTTCCACCTTGCGGTTGAATTGTTTTTCCCTGGCCAGCTTCGCAGCTTCTTTTTCCACCTCGCGCTGCTTGCCGCGAACCTGGCCCACCCGCGCCACCTGCTCGGCAAGGCTTTCCTGCAGCCGCGCTGGCAACGGGATCAGGCGCTGCAGTAGCTGCTCGTACAAGCCCCCCAGGTCCAACGCCACTGGCATGGGAACACGTTCCGCGTCCGCATCCAGCCAGCCGCTGAAAAAATAGTCGCTCACCACCCATTTGCTCGCGTCCGCTTCGTTGGGCCGTTTGTAGCAGGCCACCACCTGGATCTGATTGTTGTGGGCGAGCTCAAACAGGATAGGGAACTGGACTGCGCCATCGATGCAACGCAGTACATCGTGGTCAAGCTCTGGGGTCTTGAGACTGACCGCAAACACCTGAATCTCCGGCACGCCGGGCTTGGCCGGTAAGTTGATGGTTTCTGGTGCCAGCTTGAATTGCCAGACGATTTGCTCGACCTGCTCGACGAAAAGGTTTTTCAGCCGTGTGTTGGCGCCGCTGTGCTCGTAAATCTTGTTTTTGGGGAGCGTACGGCCGAACGCCGCCTTGGCGGGATAGCTGATGAGTGCCGGGTGCTTAGCCGAAGTCATCCGCCCTCCTGTATCACCAGAAAGCTGATCAGCTCGAAGTCGTCCAGGCCGGCAATGTTGTTCACCAGCGCTGTTGTCTTGCCGCCGCTGAACAGGCTGTCGAGGTCCTTTTCTTCATTGACCTCGATCATCGACCGGATAGCCTTGCCCAGGAGGTCGGAATAGACCTGCATGTTCCGCCCGTCCGCCGTTTCCGCATTGAAAATCTGGCACGCCGTCGGGATGGGTTCCGAGCGCCCCCTGCAGCAGCTGCGTGCGAGATCGAGCAGGTGCTTGACCTCGGTGTGGTCGTGGATCACCTCGCCAGCACGGGCGATATAAACGAGGTAGTAGGGATGCAGGCGATTGTGCCCCGGCTGATGGGCGCCGACGTTGACCTCGGGGTTGCGATTGCGCAGTGTGAAGATCACGCCCGGCTTCAGCCCGAGCTCAGGATTGGCCGGGACGACAGCATGCATGCCGTTGGGCATGTGGCTGGGCTCCCCGTTGGCCTTGACGTAGTTCAGCAGGTCCATGCGGAAGTCGTTCAAGCCCAGGTCGGTGATCGATATGCCGGTTTTGAGGTCTTCCAGCTCGATGACTTCTTCCTGCAGGCGCCGCAATTGTTCCTTGCGGTAGGCCACGTCGTTGGCCTGCGCACTAAGGACGTTGTCGTCGCCGGTGGCGGTCACGTCGGCGATCATCATCCGGTTTTCGACGCGTTCCTTGAGGTTGATGTATTCGTCTAGCGAGATGTCGGGCCAGTAGTTGACGAGCTGGATGCTGGTGTTCGGCGAGCCGATGCGGTCCACGCGCCCAAACCGCTGGATGATGCGCACCGGGTTCCAGTGAATGTCGTAGTTGATCAGGTAGTCGCAGTCCTGCAGGTTCTGGCCCTCGGAGATGCAGTCGGTGCCGATAAGCAGGTCGATTTCCTTAGGTTCATTGGGGAGGACGAGAGCCTTTTCCTTGGACCGTGGCGAGAACAGCGTCAGCAACTCCTGGAAGTCATAGCTCTTCGCGAGCGTGGACTTGGGCGCTGCGCTGCCGGTGACCTTGGCGCTGTGGATTTCCTGGTTGGCCAGCAGGTGCGGTGCAAGATTGGCGTAGAGGTAGTCCGCGGTATCGGCAAAGGCGGTGAAGATAAGCACCTTCCTGTTGCCGGGGTTGATCGGGTTGGCGATCTTCTCCAGCACGTGGGCCTTCAGGTGCTGGAGTTTGGCGTCGTCTTCGGGGGTGACCTTGTTCATCGAGGCCAGCAAGGCGTCGATGATTTCAAGATCGGCCTTGAGCTCGTGTTGCCAGGACGGCAGATCCAGATCACCAAAACTGATCCTGACCTTGCCCCCAATAGAGTCGTTGTCGTCTGGCAAGGGAAAGTCGTCGTCTTCGGCGTCCAGATTTTCGAGGGTATCCGTCAGGTCGCCGATGCTGACGGCGCTGCCTGTTCGATTGAACTCGGAAATCTTATCCAGGACACTCTGGTGGTTTCTTTGCAGCGATTGCAGCGTGAGGCGGAACGACGCCACCGAACTTTCCAGCCGCTTGAGCAGGTTCACCGTCATGAGGGCCTGCAGGCCCTTTTCACGTCCGGACAGACTCAGGTTGCCCCGTTTGTCGCCCGACTGCGCGTTGTAAAGATCGCTGTATTTCTTGACCCGGCTCGGCAGCAAATAGGCGGCCGGGGTATACACCGCGAGCTTGAGCATGGACAGCTGCGCGAAAATATCGTTGAAGCCCATCACGTCCGACCGGGATGTGAGTGGGCAATGGTAGGACAAGGGCTTGCGACGCTCCGGGAATTGGCCGATGTCCTTGGTGTCGTAGAAGGTCTGGATATGCTTCCGCGAGCGAGCGATGGTGACGCTGTCCAGCAGCTCGAAGAAATCAAATTCCAGCGAATCCAGAATGGCGCGCGCGGTACGCTCCTCGGGCGGAAGCTTTGACCAGGTGTTGAAGCTAGCCTGGGCATTGCGAAAGATTTCTTCTACGGACTTCCCCGTCTTCAGCTTCTTGGTGAGACTCTCCGAGTCGCCTTCGTAGGCCAGGGCCAGTTGGTTACGCAGGTCATTAAAGCGGTTGTTGACCGGGGTGGCGGAGAGCATCAATACCTTGGTCTTGACGCCTTCCTTGATGACCTTGTTCATCAGCTTCTGGTAACGGGTTTCCTTGTCCTTGTAGGCGTCGTTGTTGCGAAAGTTGTGCGATTCGTCGATCACCACCAGGTCGTAGTTTCCCCAGTTGATCCGGTTCAATGGCGTGCCGAATGACTCGCCGCTGGTGCGGCTGAGGTCGGTATGGCACAGGACGTCGTAGTTGAAGCGATCACGCGCAAAGATGTTGGTCTTTAGGTTGCGGTTGTAGTTGAGCCAGTTGTCGGCGAGCTTCTTTGGGCAAAGCACAAGCACCGACCGGTTGCGCAGCTCGTAGTACTTCACCACGGCCAAGGCGGTGAAGGTTTTACCCAGGCCGACGCTGTCCGCCAGGATGCAGCCGCTGTAGGTTTCCAGCTTGTTGATGATGCCGGTCGCCGCATCCTTCTGGAAGTTGAACAACTTGTTCCAAATCAGGGTGCCCTGGTATCCAGTTCGATCGTTTGGCAGGACATCCTCATCGATATCGTCCAAAAACTCGCTGAAGAGGTTGTAGAGCATCAGGAAGTAGATGCTCTCGGGCGCGTTTTCCTGATACACCGAGGCGATGTGGTCGCAGACCTGTGCAGTGACGTCCGCCAGTTTGTCGGGGTCGTTCCAGATCTGGTCAAACAGGCTCAGGTAAGTCGACGTGAACGTCGGCTCGTCCATCCTGTTGACGAGGTTCGATATCGCATCGCCCTGCTGATAGCCAAGATCAACCGCCGTAAACCCATGCAGCGGCATATACGCAGTGTCCGCACCCGCTGCTTGCACACAGGCAAACTGCTGCATCGGCGCTTTGGTGCGATTGGATTTGAACGTGGCCTTGCGCCGCATCCAGTCGGCACACTCCTTGGCGATGGCGCGCTGGGTCAGCCGATTGCGCAGCTGAATTTCGAACTCGCTCCCATAGAGGCTGCGCTCGCGGCCAACTTTCGGAATGTGAAACTCCCGGCGCTCCTTGCGAATCTTGTCGGTAACCTCGTCCGCAATGAATGTCGGCGAGGTAAAGATGAACTTCAGCTCATCGATCTTTTCGAGTTCCGCTTTCAGCGCCTCGAAGGCATACATTGAAAAACAGGACGCCGCGATCTTCAGGCGTGCGCCAGGCTTGAGGGTGTGCTTAAGGTCGTCGCCAAGCAGGCGGGCAATGTTGTCGATGAGTTCCATCAGGAATCGGGCTTTTCATTCTTATTGTCGGGCCCATTGGCTTTGAGACCGTGCTTCTGCGCATAAGCGAGAATGAGCACTTCCATCATGGATGCGATGGAACGATGCTCCCGCTCGGCCGCCATGCGAAGTAGGCGCTTGACGTCGGCCGACGTGCGGATTGACACCGTTTCATCCTTCAGTCGTTTCATGCCGCCTCCCTTGTCGTTGTGTTGCAAATGTACTGCGTTTTGGCGTTTTCTTCTAGCGCCGAGTAGTCGCCTTGCCGCCAGAGTCCGTAGGATTCGATGGCGGATTGCGGCGACGCGAAGCGGCGCCCAGAGGGGAGCCGCGCCGTCATGGCCGAACGACCGAAGGGCGTGACAGCTAGGACGTGCGCGGGGCAAGTCGAAGTGAGCGAAGCGAGCGTCTCGACGCTGCCTCCGAAGACGCGCCCGAAGGGTCGGCTTCGGACGGGGGAGCCGCCGGGGGAAAACCGACAGCGAAGTGTCGTCGGTTTTAGGGCGCCCCAGCGCCCGACCCCGAGCGGGGGCGGAGCCCGGTCGGCAAGCGCCAATGGCGCGCGCCCCCCGCTTCGCAGGCCCCGCCCAAGCGGGGTCGTGGAGGGACCGAAACGCAGCGACAGCTGCGTGCAGGGAGCGCAGCGAGTCGAACCCCGACGCGGCACGGCCACGCTGCGCAGCGGCGTGGCCGGGACGTGGCGGCGGTGAGAGCCGAACGGAGGTGAGGCCGACCGACGGAGGACAGTGCCGGCGTGCCGGCAAGGGTGGCCGCCGGCCGCCCGCCTGGCCTCCCGGAGGGAGCCCACGCGAAGCGGGGGGCGCGCGCCGCAGGCGAGCAGGCCGACCCCCAAGCGACCGCAGGGAGCGCGGAGCGGACCAGCCGCGAAGGCAAGCCCCACAAGGCATGCCGGGCGTCCAGCCCGGCAAGTCTGGGGTTGCGGCCCTAGCCGCCCGCGAAGCGGCCTCAGACGGTGCGTTGAGGGGTGCGCAGGGGGCGAAGCCCCCCGAAGGGCCACCGGTACGCCGCCACTGAGATTGCCCCCATCGATTGCCCCACGCGCACACACAATCGCGCTGCGCAATTCATGAGGGCAAGCAGAGCCACCATTTTTCAGCGTACTGCGCGCAAAAAAACCGCCGCAGCGGTTCCAGGAACCATCTACGGCGGTGTCCGCCCACCTGTCGGCAGGCTGCGCGGGCAAGCCTACAAATGCGGCGCTATGCGCCTTGTTCCGCCTGTCGGCGGGATTCGGGTTTGCCGCGCAGCATGCGTGCAACGGTACGCGCGGAAACCTTCAGACCGGCGTCGGCGAGGGTGGCGGCAATCTGCTCGGCGTCGTAGCCGTTCGCGTGCATGGCTTTCATGGAGGGCAGGAGCTTTTGCAAGGCTTCGTCCTTGGCAACCCTGCGGTTTTGGTTTTCGACCTTTGGCGCAGATTTCATCTTCTTCGCCAGGTCGTTGATTTTTTGCACGGTGATCATGCTGGTCAGCTTCCTTTCAGTATCAGGGTGGGCAGGTGTTCGAATGTGACGAACGAAAAACTGGAATCGATCACCGGGGTGGGCAAGACCTTTTCTCCGGCAACAACGAGCGGTGGCAGGCTGCGCAACAGGCGCTCGACGTTGCACGCCTTTTCCGGCGTCGGGCTGGTATAAATCACACGCCGGTATGCATTTTTCTTCAACGCACCCAGGTGATTTGCGACGACGGCTTTGTAACGCTTTGCCGTCTTCATTGTGCGTTCACATTCAATGGCCACAGGCGTGCCATCCGGCATGACGGCGACTGCATCTGGGCGGTGATGCTTTCCCCATTTTTCAAGATCCGGCCGCGTCCAGTTTTTCCATCCCGCTCGCAGACAGGCAAGCTTCAGGCGTTGCAGGTCGATGCTATGGTCGAGCACAGTGAGACCAATGCGTCCGCGCTCATAGGTCTTGCCAATTAGCGCGTGTTCCGTACCGGCAGCGGCGCTTTGCCCATCCATCGTGATGCCAACTAACCGAAGACTGCCGAACGGGATTTCGATGCTGTCGAGCGTTACCAGACCGTCGCGCGCCATTGCGGCAAGTGTTGTCCGGATGGTGCGGCGGTCACGCACGCCCATGACGTCACCTGCGATATCAATCGGCGTCCAGAGCTCAAGCCGCAACCAAGCCAGCAGGCGACGGTGCTTTGCAGCCTGGGCAGCGAGACGTTCGGCGTGCGAGTGGGGAATGATAGGCATGTCTACGCCGCCTCACCTTAGAAAGTCGTCGAAATCAGTTTCGCGCGCGCGGCTGCTGCGCCCATCAACCGGTGCAGGTTCCACGGCCATGTATGAGGTTTCAGCTGGCACAGCGACAGCGGGCTCAGCGAGCAGAGGCGGCGCCGGGATCGGCTCAGGTGGCGGTCCAGCTTCCAGCCAGCGCGTAGATAGAAAATACGCCGGGCCGTCACCAATGACGACACCAACACTCGCTTCTTCTCCCGCCGGCTTCGGCAGGTGCGTGAAGATATGTGCTGGCATGTGGCTAGCCTTACCGATGCTCTGTGCGACGCTCACGCCATCGTCATTTTCGGTCGTTCGCGTCTCCAAAACCGCACGGTCGCCAGATATGAGAGACAGTTCACGCGCAGTCTCCGCATCCAGCATCTTGTACGCGATTTTGATGCCAGAGTTGCCCCAGATCGCGCCCCTTACGGCCTTGGGGTCGAGCCCCGGGCAGTCCGACAAGTCACCAATGGACTGGTGAGCGAAAAGCAGGTGAACATTCCGATCTCGGATCGTGCCCGCAGCCCGTAAGGCCGCTGGCGACAAGATGTATTTCAGTTCGTCGAGGAAAATCGCGACAGGCTGAGACTGGTCACGACGTTCATCGAGGATTTGCATGACGCGCTGCAGAATAAGCTTCTGCCCCGCTTGCACCTCCAGCCGCGTCGTCGAGCCCGTAACGTAGATCACGCCGCCGCGCCGGATTAGTCTTTCGAGGTCGTGCCCGCCCTGTCGATGGTGCACGTTGAACGCGGGGACGCGCGCAATTTGCCGGAATTCACGCCACAGATTTTCGTTCGCTGTGACGCGCTCATCCTCGGCAGCTTTTTCGAGCAATTCCGGCATCGAGGTTTCGCCATCTGCGAAAGCCTCTGCCATGTAGCCGGTAGCCTCGCGATCTTTACCACGATAAAAATCCACGGCCCCAGAGCCAGTTTTCCCAAGCTCCAGGGCGACCTGCAACAGCTCCTCAACTTGATCGCGACGCGCATTAAGGAATGGGTTCAACTGAGGCGGTTTACCGAATCTCAGGTCAATGTTCGTGACTGGAAACCCATGTTCGCTGCTTGCACGAGCAAGCACGCCCGGCAGCATTCGGTCGGCCTTCGGATCCATCACAATCACGCATTCACCAGCCGCCGCGAGCTGCGATAGCAGCACGCCGGCCAGCGAGGATTTACCGACACCACTTTCACCCAATATCTCGACGTGGTTTTTGTCCAGCTTCGTACGTGGGAACAAGATGGGCCTTCGGCTCTGATCGAGCCCCAAGAAAACCTCGTCTCGACCGGACTTGCGAGCGCTTTTGATATATGGAGCTGGATCGAATGGCGCTGCGAGCGCATTTATCTTGCTGGCGTCCTGCAGCACGTCAGATGCGCCACTTTTGACAGCGTAGTACGTTTTCTTGAGCGAGATCCACAGCCCAAATAGAACACCAGCTGCGCCCGCGGGAAGCATAGTCGCTGGTTCCAGAACCTGTCCGACGGCCGCCCCAAACACGCCACACAAGGCGACGCGGCGGAACGTTCCTTCATGGAATCCTGAATCTGACCAACTCACCCCGTCTGCGGCATTGCGCGAGCGAGCGAACCACCAAACCAACAGCCAGAACGACAGCAAGGAGATCAGCAAAAGGAGGAACTCAATTTGCATGTCAGTCCCGCCTGTCGAAGAAGACCAGGAAAGCTAATGACATCAACGCAAGTGCATAGACTGGCGCTTGAAAAATCAGAGCAAGATCGCGGTTCCAAACCGCCACAACGCTTGGGGGAAATTTCTCAACAGCGAACTGAATCACGATCTCCGGCGAATACCATCCTGGAACAGCAACCGAGCCCAAGCCAGCGGTATCCAAGGTGCGGGCCAAAAGGTAGTCGCGCCAAAGGTCAGCTCCGTTATCAGGGCGCAAATACAGATAGGTGGATGCAGCCAACATCACTGACACGGTGATCCAGGTAACAATCCACAGCTTCAACTCAAGCCACAGGTCGCGGAGCCGCGCCGTGAGTGTATGGTTTGCGCTCAAGCAAAACCTCCTTTGCCCGCGTTGGTCACAGGGCGGGTGCCTTTACAATCCGGGTACCTGGAGCAGCTAAAAAAGTCGCCATTTCTGGATCCGCTGACGAGTGCCATCGATGCTTCGCACTTAGGACAAAGGACGCCTGGGTCCGCCTCGCCGCGCAGCGGTAATTCCGCGATCGAGCCGTCGGAATTTTCGCCAAAGGCCCTATCGCACTCGCAAATCCACAACCAGCGGGACAGCCGTGCAGACCAACGCCGGGTGCGGGGACATGCTTCGGAGTATTTTTCACATCGAGGGTGACTCACGGTGCCACCTCGCCGTTTTTAGTCACGTCATGGCCTTTTTTGGCGGCTTGGGATGCCTCCCAGCGTTCAAACGCAGCACGCTGGGCGGGAGTGGGTTCGGGGATCAGACATATGGCGGCTCCAATGACGGCCACGACGATAGCGGTGGCGCCGAAAATGTAGGCAGTCGCCCTTGCAAAGAATTTGCGGGGGGTAAGGTTTTGAGGCATTTATGGCTCCATCAATCTTTAAGCGATTGAGCCATGTTTGCCTATAAGCTAGCTTGCACGGATTTGACGATCATTCGCGAGCAAGGTAAACACCGCAAATCCTTGTGCGGTGCGGAAGCCGCTGCGCTTGATCAGTCTGACCGGCGACCTGATCACACCGACTGACGGTGATGATTACCCGCCGTACTGCGACTATGAGTCTGCGAGGGGGAGAATAATGGCGTCCCGCGACTGGATAGGTGCAACCGCAGTGCCAGGGGGGCACCTGTTCGCCATAGCAGGCGTCTGTATGGCTGCTTCACTCCGAAACCAGCCAAGTTGCCTATGCGTGCAATTCGGCCAAAGCGACCCGTGCTGATACTTCCGTATCACGTCAGCATGATGGCTAAGAGCAGCCAGTGACCTTGGCCGTTCCCTATGAGCTTCGCTCCTGATGGTTGAGGTAAAAAAATCAGGAGCATAATCCGGCAGATCCGGTCTCCTTTTGCATCACGCATAAAAACTACAGTGTTTTCATTTCTCCTAAAACAGGACACATCTACCGAACCTCTCTCGAGTGCCAAGGATCGCTGAGGTGATGTATGACACTATCTCCTGAAGAGTTTGTAAAACGACTTGATACTATTTCGGAAAGTAATGGTGTTCCCTATGGTCGAGCGCATCTTCTTTTCGACGAGGAACAAAAACACCAGCAGGCAATCCTCCAGTACAAGGGCTACCTTGCGTTGTCTGATGCTTTCAAATGCTTCTTTCTTGAAACGGTTGAGCTAATCAACACTATTTGTCGTCCGAAAGTGACGACGCCACTTTCAGAGTTCTACGGAATATTCGTCCCACGCCTTGCCCATGGTTTCCAGTCCTTATGCGGAGCGGAGCGGGTGGCAATTTGTGGCTACCCTTATCACGCCTATACGTTGCTTCGGAACACATTTGACAATCTCATCCTGACCTCGGCTGCTCTCCAAAAGATCACCGACTTTTACAGCATCGAAGGTGTAACGCCCGACAAGCCGCTTGATATCGCGGCAGTGAAAAAGCTGCGCAAGGACACCGAGTTTGTTGTCCGCAGAAAAATGACAGGGAATGATAGTGGCCTCACACAAGAGACACGAGACGAACTTTCCCAGTGGGATGCTCTTTTCGACTTTGAGGTTCACGGCGCGCGTTTGTCACTCGCTGCCGCGCAAGGATGGATGAAGGGGCAAGAGCCACTCCCGGTTTTGCCTCGGTTTGAGGAAATGCAGTTCGCCATGTTCCTGAATCGTTATTGCGAAGTAGGCTGGATGGTGCACAGGCTGACGCCTGCAATTCAGCCGCCTGGCGTTCCACTCCCTGCAGATTGGATGGAGAAGTGGCGAGTACTGGATGACTCGTTCGAAATTACTGTCCACTCTCTGACGCAGCAGCTAGGAAAAAAGATCGGTGCTGCGATTGTGGAATTGGTGAAGGCAAAGTTTCCGTTCAATGAACAGTCAGCCTTTCCACTCTGAATGCCCAACTCGGCAGTCCATACGGTCGCTGCGCGACAAAGCCGCGCAGCGCCGATGACTTCTACGTCAGAAGAATTCAAGAAGGAGATCAAATGCCGTTGAATCAATTGGCCGACGAAATGCGCTCGTGCCGTATATGTGCTTCGAAGTTGTCAGAGTATGGTGTCGTTCCAAGGCCAATCTTTGGCGGTGGTGATGGCTATCCAGTTATCCTTATTGGTCAAGCGCCGGGAAAGACAGAATATCAACGGAATGCGCCTTTTCAAGGCGATGCAGGCGCATCAATCAAATCTTTGTTTAGTTCTTGCGGCTTCCGTGACTTCGACGGCATCGTCTATCAAACGTCAGTGACAAAGTGCTTTCCTGGCCGCCGTCCGGGTGCAAGTACTGACCGAGTGCCGAGCAATTCTGAGGTGAATAGTTGCTCACCCTTCCTGACGAAGCAACTTGAGCTACTGAAGCCGAAGCTGATTGTCTGCCTTGGTGGCCTTTCTTGGAAAGCGTATGTCACGATGCGGGAAAGAGAGGAACCGGGTTATTGCCTTCGTGAGTTCCAAAAGCGCATGCCGCAAGACCTCCGAGTTCCTGACTTGGTTGGTCGGCGGTTTCTTTGGCGAGACGCGGTCGTTTTGCCAATGATTCACCCAGCGGGGAGCGCAAATGGATCACGTGCCCAGTATCCAAGTCAGGATCTGGAATCCAAGCGGCTGCTCCGAGAAGCGCTGCAACAATTGTGAAAAATACTTCTAACAACTCCCATCCACGCGGACGCGCAAAAGCGCCCGTTATGGTCGGCATTGACTGGTAAACGCCGACACCGGACATATGGAACAGTCAGTCTGATGGGCAGCAAAGGCCGACCTGCCGCCCTTAGGCCGCCGCGCCTGGCGGATGCTCGACTCAGACACCTGCCGCTAAACCAGCGCCACCTTGAGCGGTGGGAGCGGTCATCTCACCAGACCGGTGATCCTGATCGGTGGGATGCCTGATCAGAAAAAATCAGTATTGGTGATCAGGTCGGATTGGATCGGGTGATCACGAACGACTGGAATCTGCATGCGGTGCTTCTTTACGGAATGGAATCGTAAAGGAGGCCGACAGGCCCCGAGGGGCGGAGCCCCGATCTTGAATGCTTTGCCTCGAATGCTGGCGGGAGGGGGAGCCGCCGAAGGCGGGGGAACCCGCAGGGGTGCCCCGGCGAAGCCGCCCAGGAGATTAGAAAAGATTAAAACCTGATTAGACTGATTTTTACAAGACCGAAAACCCGCTATAGATTTGGGTTTGCCGCCTGATTGGCCTGTAGAATGTGTCGCCGCTGGAACGGTACCGCCCCCTCGCTGGAACGGTACCGCCCCACCGCTGGAACGGTACCACCCCACCGCTAGAACGGCATCAGTTGCGAGGTCTCCGGAGCTTGACCGCTTTCTTCGCCAAGTGCCGCTGCTGTGTCCCAGTACCCTCCTTCTCCACGTGGACGAGGTCCCCGCGAATTTCGAAGCTGAAGCTTACGCCGCGGGCGGCGCTGGCCTCGGTCAGAGCGCCCAGCGCCTTGCGCAGCTTTTCCCGGAAGTGGTCCATGCGCTCCATTTCGCTGCCACACAGCTTATGGAGAGTCGCCACTTTGAGCGGGAACGGCTTGGCGTGACTTGCATAGAAACCGTGCAGCCACTGCGCGAGTTGGTAGCCGTCCAGATCGTGGCGCACGGCCCATTCGATCTGCGTGAACTGATCGCCGGCGAACAGCGAGCGCAAACGATTATCCAGTTCGATAACCCATCCCTGCGTTTCCTCGTCTTTAGCCGCGAAGCTGATCAGGCTACCGATGAAGATGTAGCGCCCCTGCTTGACGGTCAAAGCAGTCGCTACAAGCCGCTCAATCCGTGCTTGCAGCGTCGTCCGATTCTTTCCCGTGTCGCTCCTTCCCGTTAGCTTTAGGAGAGCGTAGCTGGTCACCCGGCACCGGCTGCCCAACTCCTGTAGGCGCACGGCGTGCAGCAGGCACACCCACACGTCGAGATCTCCTTGATCAAGACGTTGCCCGCTGTAGCGAATCTCTATGCCATCGACTGATGCCATCAGCTCGCCCTGGAGGTAGCGGCGCTTGCCCTTGGCGATCGCGCCAAAAAGCGCTGAGCGCAGAAAACCGTTCGGTACAGCTCGGACTGGCTGCGGCCAGAGCGGAAGCCGAGCCGCCTCAGCTGGAATAGGCGTGCCAGGCAAGGGGGCGCGCTCTGCCTTCTGCTTGGCGCGCGCGCGAATCGCATCGATTCGCTCGGCGAAGTCATTCGCACCCCGCAAGCCGACCGGGGCCGCCAGTTCGCCCGTGAGAGAACTCATTTCGCCCCCTCCGCGCGCTGCGGTGCGGGAGCGGCTGCAGCGAATGGATCGCGACGGCAGCCGCGCTTTCGGCTCGTGACAAGCCCCCAACTTGCGTCTCGCGCTGCTTCTCGCGCAAGCCAAGCCTCTTCAAGCGCCACGACCGAGACGCGGACCTGGCCGCCCGGCGCGCGGCCCAAGCGCAAATATCCTAGCTTGGCGAGGCGTTCGACCGTCGAGCGAGAAAGGCGATCGCCGATTCTGGGTGATTTGAAATCTTCGATTGCAGTCCACCCCACCAGCGCGTCGCATGGGGCGGCGTCGTTTTTGCCGCTCGCGATACGTGCCGCGCGATCGGAATTGCGTGGGCGGCCCCGCCGCGGTTTTGGGGCCGTGGGCGTGGGTTCTGCCGGCTTGTCGACTGAGGCGATTTCATTTTTCGCAAGCCAAGAAAGAACCGTCGCCGTCAGCCACACTTTGCGCTGGGTTCCGGGCAGCGCGCACCAGGGTGGGAGCTTATGTGGTGCGCGCGAAACGTCGGCCAGCACTGAGCTTGGCGCGCGATCGAGAAGAGCGGCGAGCTGTTCGGCGCCCAGCACTGGAGGAATCTGGAGAATTTGGGCGACTGTCGAGTCGGCGACCGCGACCGCGACCGCTGTGGTCGCTTGGTGAGGTGCGTTTTTTGGGGGCACGGAGCGTCCCTTTCTGCCGCGACGCGGCGAAAAAGGATCACTCCAGTTCGCGGCAACTCGCCGCCAAGATCCGCCGCGGAAATCCGCTGCAGTCTTGCTCGTGTGCGCGCGTTGGCACGATCGGCACAGAGTCCCCAGCCTGGCCTGAGTCTCTCGGCTCCCGTCATGGGCGCGGGCGGCTGTGTTTCAAGCCGGCTCCCCATGCAGGGACGGGGGCCGTGGCAATCACACACACCCGCAGGTCCCGGAGAGCGACCCCCGGGCGACTCAAATTATGCCAGCAACGAAAAAATCGTCAAGCGCGTTGTGTCAGCAATTTACTTTTCTTACTGTCGGTTTCCTGTATATATCCAGGCTTACGCGGATTCACGGCACAGTTCCAGCACAGTGAACTGTGTTGTAATCCGTAAATTCCTGTAAATTCCTGTTAAGAACAATCAATTCAACACATTGAATTTATTAGATATATTGGCGCCCCGAAGACGAATCGAACGTCCGACCTACCCCTTAGGAGGGGGTTGCTCTATCCACTGAGCTACCGGGGCGTGGCGCGCATTCTACCGAATCACGCGCGATTTCCGAACACCGCTGGAAAGCGCGACGTGTGTCCCGCAGGGCACGCTCAGCGCGTCATCCGGCGTTCACGCAGAACCTTGCCGCCCCAGATCCAAACGTACTGCACGCCGGATGCCGTGGCGATGACGAACACGGCGATGAAGATCGCCGGCAGCCAGTCGCCCACGTCGAACAGTCCGGCAAGCCCGGCGAGTACCAGCGCGAGCAGCGTGAATTCGGCCGCCATGTGGGTCTTGCCGAGCCAGGTCGGATGGATGTCGAGATGGCCGGCAAGTCCGCGATAACTCAACGCGCCCAGCACGATGACGCTGTCGCGCAGCAGGATCGCCGCGGCGACCCACAGCGGGATCGCCTGCTCGTAGGTCAGCATGACGAGGGTGACGATGCCGAGCGCCTTGTCGGCGATGGTGTCGAGCATTGCGCCGAGCGGGGTCATCTGGTTCAACCGGCGGGCAAGAAAACCGTCGAGGGCGTCGGACACGGCGGCACCGAAGAACAGCCAGCACGCTGCCACCCACTGCTCCCGTAAGATCAGCCAGGCGAGCACCGGCACCGCGGCGATCCGCAGCAGGGTGATGACGTTCGGCAGATTCCATACCCGGGCGCTCATGGCCCGAGCGTACTCAAGGAAGCGGCTGTCTGGCAAGCTCGTCCCACAGCTTCTCAAGCCGCTTCACCGACACCGGATAGGGCGTCTTCAACTCCTGTGCGAACAGCGAGATGCGCAGTTCTTCCAGTTGCCAGCGAAAATCCGCCAGTGCCGCAGGCAGTTCTCCCTTGATCTGTGCGCACCGCGCCAGATACTTGTTCTGCAGGGTGAGCACGCCGGCCATGCCGCGCGCGTCGCGCTGCTCGGCTGCGGGCAGTTTCTCCAACCGCTTGAGAATGTCGCGCAGGTAGCGCGGCACATCCTTCACATGTGCCCACGGGGTAGCGGTGACGAAGTTCGCCGGCACCAGGGCGGCAAGATGCACGGCCTCGTCACGCATCACCGCGGTAAATTGCGGCTTTGCAGCGAGCCGCGCCGCCACCTGTACGTGGAGATCGAGAATTTCCGCGACGTCGCGCAGCAGCGCCTGTTTCACCACGGCGACGCGTGGCTTGGCGCGTTCCTTCTGGCGCTCGAATTCCTTCGTGTTGCGCGGCACGTCGTCGTCGCCCAGCAGTGCGCGCGCGGCGATGGCATCGAGCAGTTCGGCACGCAGTCGCTCGGCGCTGCCGAAGCTGCGGTATTTCAGAGCCAGCGCCGTCTCGCGCGACAGATCCTTGTCGAGCTGCTTGAACTGGGCGCCAAGCGCAAGCCGCAACAGACGCACGACGCCGCGCCGCGTCTCGATCCCGGCGACACCCGCATCGTCGAGCAGACGCAGATCGACTGCCTTGCCGGAATCGACCAGCGCAGGGTAACCCGTGAGCTCACGACCACCGCGCCTGAATTTCACCTGCGCGGGCAGGTCGCCGAAATTCCATTCGGTCAGGCCACAACGCTCGAAGACGTTGTCGTCGCCGCCACCATAGGTGATACGCGCCGCACCACCGAGCTGCGCGCGCAGCGCGGGCAGATCCCGCCCGCTGGCGAGCTCCTCGCCACTGTCATCGACCACGCTGAAATTCATCCTGAGGTGCGCCGGTAGCTCGCCTTTCCATGCGTCTGAATGGATGTCGGCCCCAGTCTTGCCGCGAATGAAAGCGGCAAGCACTTCGGTCAGCATCTGCTCGCCAGGCTTCGCGACAGAGAGGAATGTTGTCACCGTGTCGGGCAGCGGAATCAGCGGTCGGCGCTTGTCCTTCGGCAACATCTTCAGCAGCGCGTTGAGTTTTTCGCGGATGAGACCGGGCACCAGCCAGTCGACCTGGGTGGTTTCGACACGATTCAGCAGATACAGCGGCAGATGCAGCGTCACGCCGTCGAGGACATGCCCTGGCTCGAAGCGGTATTTCAGCTTGCACGCGATGCCGTCGACAGCCATCGATTCCGGGAACAAGGTGTGGTCGGCACCAAGCCCTTCGCCAAGAACATCTTCACGCGTCAGGAACAGGATACGCGGGTCGGCGGCTTCGGCCTCGCGGCGCCACTGCTCGAAACTTGCGCCATTGTGGAGGCTGGCCGGAATACGCGCATCGAACACACGGAAGATGCGTTCCTCATCGAGCCAGACGCCGGATTTGCGCGCTTTGTGCTCGAGATCCTCGATTTCCCGGATGAGCGTGCGGTTGTGCGCGTACCATGCCGCCTGGGTGTCGTACTCGCCGGCGACCAGTGCACCGCGAATGAAGAGCTCTCGCGACAGATCGGGAGCGATCGGCCCGTAATGAACCTTGCGTCGCGGCACCAGCGTGATGCCGTACAGGCTCACGCGCTCGTATGCCACCACGCGCGCGCCCTCCTTCTCCCAGTGTGGCTCGAGATACATGCGCGTGAGCAGGTGGCGTCCCGCGGCTTCGATCCATTCAGGGCGCACCTCAGCGACGGTGCGCGCGAGCAGGCGCCCCGTGTCGGTCAGTTCGGCGGCGACGATCCATTTCGGTGCCTTTTTCGCCAGCGCCGAGCCGGGATGGATGGACAGCTTGATGCCGCGCGCGCCCTGGTAGTTGCCTTCGCCCGGCTTGGGCCGCGCCTTGGCTTCGTCCGACCTAAAACCGACGTTGCCCAGAAGCCCGCGCAGCAGCGCCTGGTGAATCGCGTCGTAACCCGCGTCCCTTTCGTTCTCGCGCAACCCCAGTTCGCTCATCTGGGCATGCAGCTGGCCGTGAATGTCGCGCCATTCGCGCATGCGGCGTGGCGACAGAAAATGATCCTGCAACAAGGTCTGCAATTGCCGGTTGCTCTTCTTGTGTTTCACCTGCTCGTCGTACCACTTCCACAATTTGAGCCAGCCCATGAAATCGGAGCGCTCGTCGGCGAACAGCTTGTGCTTCTCGTCGGCAGCCTGCGCGCGTTCCATCGGGCGGTCGCGCGGATCCTGTACCGACAGGGCGCTGGCGATGACCAGCACCTCACGCACGCAGCGCTGCTGTTCGGCCGCCAGCAACATCCTCGCGATGCGCGGGTCGAGCGGCAGTTTGGCGAGTTGGTGGCCGATCTTCGTCAACTGCCCCTGCTCGTCGAGCGCATGCAGCTCGGCGAGCAACTGATAGCCATCGCTGACGAAGCGGTGACTCGGCGGATCGATGAAGGGGAAGCCGACGACGTCACCCAGATTGAGCGATTTCATCCGTAGAATCACGCCGGCAAGCGAGGAGCGCAGCAGTTCGGGATCGGTGAAACGCGGCCGATTGTTGAAATCCTCCTCGTCGTACAGGCGGATGCACACACCGTCGGCCACGCGGCCGCAGCGGCCTGCGCGCTGATTGGCCGAGGCCTGCGAGACTTTCTCGATCAGCAGTTGCTCGACCTTGTTGCGCGCGGAGTAGCGCTTCACCCGCGCCGTGCCGGGGTCGATCACATAGCGAATACCCGGCACCGTGAGCGAGGTCTCGGCGACGTTGGTCGCCAGCACAATGCGCCGCAAGGCCTGCGTCGGCCGGAAAATCGCGTCCTGCTCCGCCACCGACAGGCGGGAAAACAGCGGCAGGATTTCGGTGCCGGGCGGATGGTGCTTGCGCAGTGCCTCGGCGGTGTCGCGGATTTCGCGCTCGCCGGGGAGGAATACCAGGATGTCGCCGGGGCCTTCGCGCGCGAGCTCGTCGGTCGCATCGAGGATGGCGGCGATCAGGTCGGGCGCGTTCTTGTCCTTCTTCTCGGTTTTGGCAGGGCTGGCGCGCTCCTCGCGTTCGCTGCGCTCGATCGGCCGCCAACGGATTTCCACCGGGTAGGTGCGCCCCGACACCTCGATCACCGGCGCATCGCCGAAATGCCGCGAGAACCGCTCGGCGTCGATGGTCGCGGAGGTGATCACCACACGCAGGCCGGTGCGCTTTTGCAGCAGCGTCTTCAGGTAGCCCAGCAGGAAATCGATGTTGAGGCTGCGCTCGTGCGCCTCGTCGATGATGATCGTGTCGTAACGCGACAGCAGCGGATCGCCCTGACTCTCAGCCAACAGGATGCCGTCGGTCATCACCTTGATCGCGGTATCCGCGCGCACCTTGTCGGTGAAGCGCACCTTGTAGCCGACCAGGCCGCCCAGTTCGCCTCCAAGCTCCTGCGCAATGCGCGCCGCCACCGAACGCGCGGCAATGCGCCGCGGCTGGGTACAGCCGATCAGTTTGCCGGGACGCACGCCCGCCTCCAGGCACATCTTGGGAATCTGCGTGGTCTTTCCCGAGCCGGTCTCGCCGCACAGGATCAGTACACGGTGCTTCACCAGTGCTGCGAGGATGTCCTCACGGCGCGCGGAAACGGGTAGGTCGGGATAGGCGATCTGCAAGGAGAGATTCAAGATTCAGGTCCGACAATCGTGGCGAGGTCGCCGTGCCTACAGATCACCACTCACCTGCCCCGGATATATCGTGCATCATCGAAGCTCTCCAGCCAGGCTGGCCGATACACGGCCATCAGCGTCACCGCCATGCCGGTCATGAAAGCCTCGCCCCACCCCACCAGCACGGCCACGTAGGGCGTGTAGTGGTCGAGCAGATAATCGAGACGGTACGCACCGGATACGCTCATCACCGCCGTCACCGTAAGCCCGATCGCCACCACCGACAGCATCGCACCGAAAAATCCGTTGCCCAGCACGTAAATGAAAAAGTGATTCGGCAGCCGCCGCTCCAGGATGCGCTGCACGTTCCAGCTCACCCACGCGGGTACGGCTGCAAGCATGAGCGCATCCAGGCCTACCGATGCAAGGTTCCCATGACCGAACGCCACGTTCGCCAGCAGGATCAGCACCCCGGACGCCACCGCGCGCCAGAAGCCGAACATGAGCGTGAGCGCAGCCACACCGTACAGATGAAATGCAAGGCCCGGCTTCACCCCGGTGCGAATCTGCCACAGTGCCAGCAGCGCCACCGTGGCGCCAAGAAACAGATTGAACCGCGCGGGCTCGGCAAGCCTGCGCCAGTCGCCGGATTTGGCCCAGCGCCACGCCAGCCACGCCAGCCCCGCCCAGCCGGCAAACAGAAAAGTCACGGGCAAGGCCGAGGGAACGAGGTCCAGCGCGGTAAAATCCATGTTCGAATTCTACGCGATGCCACGCCCATGCCTGCTTCTTCCCACCCCCTCTCCGACGACGAACTCGTCGCCTACGACGACTTGCTGCAGGCCGTCAGCGACCGCGCCGACGTGCCGCTGTCGGTGGAACTGCTCGACGGCTTCAGCGCCGCGCTGATCGTCGCTCCCCGCCGTGTCACGCCGAGCGAATATTTTCCCGTGCTGCTTGGCGATTCCGAACACGCCGTATTCGACGACGACGACACGCTTCGCCGGTTCTTGGACTGTTTCAACCGGCGCTGGAACGAAATCGCGAGCGGCCTCGCCGCGCCGGTGGAAAATCTCGCCGACCCCAGGGCCTATGCACCGCTGATCCTCGACTGGGACGCGATTCTCGAGGACCTGTCTCCCGAGGATATCGAGGCACTGGGAGAGCATGGCATGCCATCCTACGCCCAGCAGTGGGCCGCTGGTTTTCTGCTGGCGGTGGAACACTGGGAAGACGACTGGGCACTGCCCGAAAACAGCAAGGACGAGGCCTACGTCGATGCCTGCCTCGATCCCTTCTACACCCTCTTTGCCCCCGACGCTGAATGGACACCCGAGGAACGCGAGCTCAGCCGTGAAGCCCACGTCGCCAACGCCATCTGGTCGATCTACGACCTGCGCGAATTCTGGCTCGACCGCGGCCTCGCCCCACGCGAACCCATCCGCACGCCCCCCACGCCCGGCCGCAACGATCCCTGTCCCTGCGGCAGCGGCAAGAAATACAAGAAATGCTGCGGCGCCGACGCCTGACCGCTTGCCCCACACCAAGCCATGAACCTCGTCCTTTTCGACCTCGACAACACCCTTCTCGCTGGCGATTCCGATTATGAATGGGGCCAGTTCCTCATCAGCAAGGGCGCCGTGGACCGCGCACACTACGAAGCAAAAAACCACGCCTTCTACGAGGATTACAAGGTCGGCCGGCTGGACATCCACGCCTTCCTCGCCTTCGCACTGCGGCCGCTCGTCACCCATGCGCGCGCGCAACTCGACGCCTGGCATGCCGAATACATGGCCACCCGTATCTGCCCGATGATTCCCCAGGCCGCGCGCGATCTGGTCCGCCGGCACCTGGCGGACGCCGACCTCGTCGCCATCATCACCGCCACCAACAGCTTCGTCACCGCACCGATCGCCCGCGAGTTCGGCATCCCGCATCTCATCGCCACCGACCCCGAGGAAATCGGCGGCCATTTCACCGGAGAAGTATCGGGCACACCCTGTTTCCGCGAAGGCAAGGTCACGCGCATCGAACAATTCCTCGCCGAACGCGGCACCACGCTTGAGCGTCTCGACGACAGCTGGTTCTACAGCGACTCGCACAACGACCTGCCGCTGCTGGAGAGGGTGCGCCACCCGGTCGCCGTCGATCCCGACCCCACCCTGCGCGCACACGCCGAGGCACACGACTGGCCAGTCATCTCGTTGCGCGGCTGACATTCAGCGCCGGCCGGCGTGGCACGCGGGGACTGAAGCGCCGCCGCGCACATGAATTCGTCGCCCGGCGGCGGTATCATTGCGACATGACCGCTCCGTCCCCCCTCGCCGAAAGCGTCGCCCACCAGCGCGAACAACTCGCCAACATGCTGCGCGAACCGCTGGCGCTGGCTGCCGAAGCGTGCAGCCGTGCCTGGCCGAGCCGCGCCGGAATCAACGCCGCGCTGATCCACGCCCTCGCCTCGTTGCCCGCGTGCAAATACCTGTATGCGCTCGATACCGGCGCCATCCAGCTGTCCGACAACATCAGCCGCGACGGCCTCGTCGAAACCGACTACGGGCGCGACCGCTCCGATCGCCCGTACATGGAAGAAGCCGTTCCCAGCCAGGGTTTCCTGCTGTCCGAGGCCTATATCAGCCTGCGCGCCAAGCGCCCCTCGCTCACCGCCATCCAGATCGTGCGCGACGACAACGGCCGCGTGCTCGGCTTCGTCGGTGCCGACTTCGACCTGCGCGACCTCCCGCTCACCCGCAAGCTGTACGAGGAACCCACCTACTGGCGCCAGATCAAGGGCGACCCGGCGATCCGCGGCGCGGTATTCCATCAGACCCGTAGCGACAGCCAGATGGATATCCACCTCGACACCGCGATCGGTATCCTGGTCGAACTCATGGAAGCGCACGGCGTGTTCCACGGCAAGCTGCACTTCTCCAGCAGCCGCGCCACCATCTGGCTGGTTGACGACCCCTATCGCTACCGCCTGCTCGACATCGAGGCACTCACCGACCCCGACACCTGCCTCATCTATCCGCACCAGGACTACCCCGCCGACGCCGTCGTGCCCAAGGACAAGATCCGCCCCATCCTCGAAGCCCTGCGCGCCCTGCGCTTCATGGACGAGACCTTCTACCTGCGCGCCGGCTCGCTCAACATCTTCAACGGCATGGTCGGCCTCACTTTCTCGTGCGACGGCTCACATTACCTGCCGTGGAACGAATTCCTCGGCAAAGGCTACGACTTCTGGGCACCCGGAGAACAGGGCGGGCAGAGCTGCCCGGTTTGAAGCCTTTTGCCGGGGATCCCGGGACACGCTGATCCATCTCTTCGCAACGACGGCGCTGCACCGTAGGAGGCTCGCCCCCGGGGCGATTGGCCCGTAGCTTGTGTCAACGACTCAAATGCCGCGGCTTGCCACAAGATAACGCTTGCCGCACACTGGCAAAAAACAAGAACACACTGCGGAGAATCCCAACAACAAGAAACACCGGGATCTTGAGCAAACTCGACGAACTCTATCGCCTGCACCGTCTGCTTGATGGGCGACGA
>JANJXF010000134.1 GCA_024709165.1 Thiobacillus sp.
CAATCCGGTGACCTTTGCCGACGTGGCAGGCTGCGACGAAGCCAAGGAAGACGTGGCGGAACTGGTGGATTTTCTGAAAGACCCGACCAAGTTCCAGAAGCTGGGCGGCCATATTCCGCGCGGCGTGCTGATGGTGGGGCCGCCGGGAACCGGCAAGACCCTGCTGGCGCGCTCGATTGCGGGTGAGGCCAAGGTACCGTTCTTCAGCATCTCGGGGTCGGACTTCGTCGAGATGTTCGTTGGCGTGGGCGCTGCGCGCGTGCGCGACATGTTCGAGCAGGCGAAGAAGAATTCGCCCTGCATCATCTTCATCGACGAGATCGATGCGGTCGGCCGCCAGCGCGGCGCGGGCCTCGGCGGCGGCAACGACGAGCGCGAGCAGACCCTGAACCAGTTGCTGGTGGAAATGGACGGCTTCGAAGCGACCACCGGTGTCATTGTCATCGCCGCGACCAACCGCCCCGACGTGCTCGACCCGGCCTTGCTGCGTCCAGGCCGTTTTGACCGCCAGGTGGTGGTGGGGCTGCCCGACATCCGTGGCCGCGAACAGATCCTGCTGGTGCACATGCGCAAGGTACCGCTCGCCCCCGACGTGCGCGCCGACATCCTGGCGCGCGGCACCCCCGGCATGTCCGGCGCCGACCTGGCCAACCTCGTCAACGAGGCGGCACTGTTCGCCGCGCGCGCCAGCAAACGTCTGGTCGACATGAACGATTTCGAGCAGGCGAAGGACAAGATCCTCATGGGTGCCGAGCGCAAATCCATGGTGATCACGCCCGAGGACAAGAAAAAGACCGCTTACCACGAGTCCGGTCATGCAGTGATCGGCATGGCCCTGCCCGGTTGCGACCCGGTGCACAAGGTGACGGTTATCCCGCGCGGCCGGGCGCTCGGTGTCACCATGTCGCTGCCGGAGCAGGACCGTTTCAGCCTGTACAAGGACCAGATGCTGGCGCAGATCAGCATGCTGTTCGGTGGCCGCGTGGCCGAGGAAATCTTCGTCGGCAGCATATCGACCGGCGCGTCCAACGACTTCGAGCGCGCCACCGGCATCGCGCGCGACATGGTGACGCGCTATGGCATGTCCGAGGCGCTGGGTCCCATGGTGTACGGCGAGAACGAGGGCGAGGTATTTCTCGGCCGTTCGGTGACCACGCACAAGAACATGAGCGAGGCGACCATGCAGAAGGTGGATGCGGAAATCCGCCGCATCCTCGACGAGCAGTACGCCGTGGCGAAAAAGCTCCTCACCGACAACCGCGACAAGGTCGAGGCGATGACGGCAGCGTTGCTCGAGTACGAAACCATCGATGCCGAGCAGATCGCCGATATCATGGCGGGGCGCCCGGTACGTCCGCCCCGGCCCGTCGCTCCGCCACCGCCTGCGGGTGGCGACAAGCCGAGCGCGCCGGCGCCCACCGGCCAGCCAGCACAGGAAACCTGACGACGTTCGATCGGAACGGAGGGGCCTCAACCCCTCCGTTTTTTATGGACACGCTTCACGCGGGCGCCTTCCGCCTTCCTCTCTCCCGACCCCTCGTCATGGGGATCGTCAATGTCACCCCGGACTCGTTTTCCGAGCGCGGCGGATTCGCCAGCACACAGGCTGCGATCGACCATGCGCTCAAGCTTCGGCAGGCGGGCGCCGATATCCTCGACGTCGGCGGCGAGTCGACGCGGCCCGGCGCCGCACCGGTGCCGGCAGGCGAGGAGATCGAACGCGCGATTCCGGTGCTTGAGGCACTCGTCCGGGAAGGCTGCTGTGTCTCGGTCGACACGCGCAAGCCCGAGGTCATGCGCGCGGCGCTCGCGGCGGGTGCGTCGATGGTCAACGACGTCACGGCCCTGCGTGCGCCGGGCGCGCTGGAGACGGTCGCGGCGTCTGATGCCGCGGTGTGTCTGATGCACATGCTGGGCGAACCGCAGACCATGCAGCAGGCGCCCATGTACGAGGACGTAGTGCGGGAAGTCGGCATGTTCCTGCAGGCGCGTGTGGCAGCCTGCGAGGCGGCGGGTATTGCGCGCGAACGGCTGGTGATCGATCCCGGCTTCGGCTTCGGCAAGACCGTCGCGCACAACCTTGCGCTGCTGCGGCGGCTCGACCGGCTCGCCGCCCTGGGTGTGCCGGTGCTCGCCGGGCTGTCGCGCAAGTCGATGCTGGGTGCGCTCACCGGCCGCGCGGTGAACGAACGCGAATATGCGGGGATTGCCGCGCATCTTGCGGCGGTGGCACGCGGCGCGCGGCTGCTGCGGGTGCACGATGTGGCTGCCATGCGCGACGCGCTGGCGATCTGGAATGCAGTGGAGGAAGCAGACGATGGGACGTAAGTATTTCGGCACCGATGGCGTGCGCGGGAGGGTGGGCGAGGCGCCGATCACACCCGAGTTCGTCATGCATCTGGGCTACGCCGCCGGGCAGGTTCTGGTGGCCGACCGCGGCAGCCTGCCACCGGACCAGCATCCCACCGTACTCATCGGCAAAGACACGCGCATTTCCGGCTATATGCTGGAAGCTGCCATGCAGGCGGGGTTCACCGCCGCCGGTGTGAACGTGCTGCTGACCGGGCCGATGCCGACCCCGGCGGTGGCCTACCTCACGCGTGCACTGCGCCTGCAGGCGGGTGTGGTGATTTCCGCGTCGCACAACCCCTTCGAGGACAATGGCATCAAGTTCTTCTCCGAAAGCGGCCAGAAACTCCCCGACAGCGTCGAGGAAGCCATCGAGGCCCGCCTCGACCGGCCCATCGTCACCGTGCCGGCGCGCCAGCTCGGCCGCGCACGCCGCATCGAGGACGCCCCTGCACGCTACATCGAATTTTGCAAGAGCAGCTTCCCCAATCGTCTCGATCTGCGTGGCCTGCGCGTGGTCGTCGACTGCGCGCACGGCGCGACCTACCACATCGCTCCCCACGTGCTGCACGAGCTGGGCGCCGAGGTAATCGCCATCGGCAACGAGCCGAACGGCTTCAACATCAACGACGATTGCGGCGCCACCCATACACAGGCACTGTCCGATGCGGTGCGGCGACACCGCGCCGACCTCGGTATCTCCCTTGACGGCGATGGCGATCGCCTGATGATGGCCGATGCCACGGGGCGCATCTACGACGGCGACCAGCTGGTCTACGTCATCGCGCGCCACCGCATCCAGACCGGCTATATGAGGGGTGGGGTGATCGGCACGCTGATGACCAATCTCGGCACCGAACACGCGCTCGCACGCATCCGGGTGCCGTTCGAACGCGCCAAGGTCGGCGACCGCTACGTACTCGAACGTCTGCACGCCAACGGCTGGACACTGGGCGGCGAAACGTCCGGGCACATCCTGTGCCTCGACAAGCACACCACCGGCGACGGTATCGTCTCGGCGTTACAGGTGCTTTGGGCACTGCGCGAGACGGGAGAGACGCTCGACGCTTTCACCGCCGACCTGGAAATCTATCCACAGGTCATGATCAACGTTCCGATCACCAGGGGTTTCAAGCTGGAGGGAGCGCCGCAGGTTGGCGCCGTCGTGGCGGATATCGAGGCAGCGCTGAATGGCAGCGGCCGGATCGTTCTGCGTCCCTCTGGAACCGAGCCGCTGATTCGTGTGATGGTCGAAGGGCGAGACGCCACTGAGGTGCGTCGCGCGGCGGAGACGATTGCTGACGCGGTGCGCGCCGCAGCCTCCGGCGGATGATTTTCCGGGCTGCAATAGTTCTGTAATATTCGGCCATTAGTATACCGATGTCGCCTCTGCGGCAACGTCGACTGCTAATCGGAGCCATTACATGCATATCCTCAACACAATCGGGCGCGGCGCGGTTGCCGCGGCCATGGGCGTGGCTTTCTCGGTCAGCGCCTTTGCAGCCGACATCACCGGTGCCGGCGCGACCTTTCCCTACGCGGTCTACACGAAGTGGGCCGAGAGCTACCTCGCTGCCAGCGGCAACAAAGTGAATTACCAGGGCATCGGCTCGTCGGGCGGCGTGAAACAGATCAAGGCCAAGACCGTCGACTTCGGCGGCACCGATGCGCCGCTCAAGCAAGAAGACCTCGATGCCGCCAGGCTGGTGCAGATACCGGCTGTCATGGGCGGTGTGACGATCGTCATGAATGTTCCCGGCTTCGCATCCGGCACGCTGAAGCTGGACGGCCCGACGGCTGCCAACATCTTTCGCGGCGCGATCATCAAGTGGAACGACCCCGCCATTGCCAAACTGAACCCCGGGGCGAAACTGCCGAATCTGGCCATCACCGTGGCGCACCGTTCGGACGGCTCCGGTACCACCTTCGCCTTCACCAACTATCTTGTCAGACAGTCGGCCGACTTCAAGCGTGAGGTCGGCGCCGGCAATACCGTCAACTGGCCGTCCAACGCAATCGGCGGCAAGGGCAACCCGGGGGTCGCGGCCAACGTGCAGAAGATCAAGGGTGTGATCGGCTATGTCGACATTGCGGACGCGATGAAAAACAGGATGAAATTCATTGCCCTGAAGAACAAGGCAGGCAATTTCATCGTGCCGAGCCAGCAGGCGGTGGCGGATGCCGCGGCGGGAGCGAATTTCAAGGTCAAGGGCATGGCCCCCGACCTGCTCGACCAGGCGCACAGGAACGCCTGGCCTATCACCACGGCAACCTACATCCTCGCCCACGAGAAAGGCGCCAGTGCCGAGAAGCAGAAAGTTCTGGCCGACTTCTTCAAGTGGTCGCTGAACAACGGCCAGAAAATGGCTGAAGAGCTTGGCTTCGTGCCGCTTCCCGCAGGCGTGGCAAAGATGGTCGAGGTGGAAATGCAGCGCGTCCGGTAAAGCCCAGGTCTTCCTGGACAGTCCTGGGGCAATGCATTGTCCCAGGCGGTCTGCGAAAGCGGCCGTCCACCCGGTTGGCCGCTTTCGCAGACAGGAACCCAATCGAAGGCAATCCAACGTGAGCGAACCCAGCGTGTCCGCCGGACCCGACCTACATGCCTGGCAGGTGCGGAAGTTCCGCATGCAGGACCGACTTTTTCATCACACCACGCAACTTTTCGCCCTGGTCGTGCTGGCGACGCTGGTGGGTATCCTGGTGTCGCTCGGCATCGAGGCCTGGCCCAGTCTCGCCGCCTTCGGGCCGTCGTTCCTGTGGACCAACGTCTGGAGCGTCCCGGACGACCAGTACGGCGCGCTGGCCGCCATCTACGGCACGGTCGTGACGTCCTTGCTGGCCCTGCTGATGGCGGTGCCGGTCAGCTTCGGTATCGCGCTCTTCCTTACCGAGACCTGCCCGGCCTGGCTGCGCCGACCACTCGGCACTGCCATTGAACTGCTCGCAGGAATTCCTTCCATCGTCTACGGCATCTGGGGGCTGTTCGTCTTTGCACCGCTGTTCGCGGACTTCGTCCAGCCATCCCTGCAGGCATGGCTCGGCGACGTGCCGGTCATCGGTGGCTGGTTTACCGGTCCGCCGATCGGACTTGGCATCCTCACCGCAAGTATCGTGCTGGCGATGATGGTGATTCCGTTCATCGCCTCGGTGATGCGTGACGTGTTCGAGACCGTGCCGCACGTCCTCAAGGAATCTGCCTACGGCATGGGCTGCACGACATGGGAGGTGGTGCGGCATATCGTACTGCCGTATACCCGCGTCGGCGTCATCGGCGGCATCATGCTCGGGCTCGGGCGTGCCTTGGGCGAAACCATGGCAGTGACCTTCGTCATCGGCAACGCCAATCGCATCCAGGGCAGCCTGTTCGCGCCAGGCACCTCGATCGCGTCCACGCTCGCCAACGAATTCGGCGAGGCGGATCCGGGTCTCCATATCGCATCGCTGTTCGCGCTTGGCCTCATTCTGTTCGTCATCTCGTTCGTGGTGCTGGCCGTCTCGCGCTGGCTGATCAGCCGCGGCATGGGCTCCGAGGGTCTGTGAAATGATGAGCCTTTACGATCGTCGCATCTGGATCAACCGCATCGGCATCACGCTCTCGATGGCAGCCATGAGCCTGGGCCTGATCGTCCTGCTGTGGATACTGTGGACGCTCTTTTCAAAGGGTTTCGCCGCACTCAGCATGGATCTGTTCACGCTGGATACGCCGGCGCCCGGCTCCGAAGGCGGCGGGCTGCGCAACGCCATCGTCGGCAGCGGCCTCATCCTGCTGTTCTCCATGCTGATCGCCACCCCCATCGGCATTCTGGCCGGCATCTACCTGGCGGAATTCGGCCGCGTCTCGAAGTTCGCGTCGCTCACCCGCTTCATGACCGACATCATGCTGTCGGCGCCGTCGATCGTCATCGGCCTGTTCGTTTACGCGCTGTTCGTGGCGACCACGGGCGGTTTCTCGGGTTGGGCGGGTTCGCTGGCGCTCGCGCTGATTGCCATTCCGGTGGTGGTGCGCACCACCGAAAACATGCTCAAGCTGGTTCCCACCAGCCTGCGCGAGGCAGCGTTTGCCGTCGGCGCGCCGCGCTGGAAGGTTTCGCTGAACGTGACCTTGCGCGCGGTCAAGTCGGGCGTGGTGACCGGCGTGCTGCTGGCGATGGCGCGCATTACCGGCGAGACGGCGCCGCTCCTGTTCACCGCGCTCAACAACCAGTTTTTCAGCACCAACATGGCCGAGCCGATGGGCAACATCCCGGTCGTGATCTACCAGTTCGCCCTGAGTCCCTACGACAACTGGGTGAACCTTGCCTGGGGCGGTGCGTTGCTGATCGCACTGCTGGTGCTCGCGGTGAACATCGGCGTTCGCGTCGCCTTCCGCAGCAAGAAAAAACGCTAATTCCCGGAGCCTTCTGCCGATGTCCGAAAATATCAAACCCGTTGGCGAAAACGCCGCCCTCAAGGTCCGTGAGCTGGATTTCTACTATGGTGACTTCAAGGGCCTGAAAAACGTCAGTCTGGATATTGCGGAAAAGAAGGTGACCGCCTTCATCGGCCCGTCAGGCTGTGGCAAGTCGACACTGCTGCGCACCTTCAACCGCATGTATGACCTCTATCCGGGCCAGCGCGCAGAAGGCGAGATTCTGTTTCACGGCAAGAACCTGCTCGACAAGAGTCAGGACGTGAATCTGGTGCGCGCGAAGATCGGCATGGTGTTCCAGAAACCGACGCCCTTTCCGATGACCATCTACGAGAACATCGCCTTCGGTGTGCGGCTGTACGAACGCATGTCGCGCAGCGCGATGGACGACCGGGTGGAATGGGCCCTCAACAAGGCCGCGCTGTGGGGCGAGGTGAAGGAAAAACTCAACCAGAGCGGCCTGTCGCTGTCTGGCGGCCAGCAACAGCGCCTGTGCATCGCACGCGCGGTGGCGGTGAAGCCGGAAATCGTTCTGCTCGACGAGCCGACTTCCGCGCTCGACCCGATCTCCACCGCCAAGGTCGAGGAGCTCATCAACGAGCTGAAGAGCGACTACACCATCGCCATCGTCACTCACAACATGCAGCAGGCGGCGCGCATTTCCGATTACACCGCGTTCATGTACCTGGGCGAGCTCGTCGAATTCGAGGACACCAGCACCATCTTCATGCGTCCTGGCAAGAAGCAGACCGAAGACTACATCACTGGCCGCTTCGGCTGATCTCTGGCTCATTCCGATGGGCGGCATCGATGTGTGCCCGGGTGTCGCGGGTTGACCGCGCGGCGCGTTGCGCTTACCATCGCGGACTTTTGTTTGGCAGACTCCCATGCGCAAGAAACTCGTGGCCGGTAACTGGAAGATGCACGGCAGCCTGGCCGAAAACGCCGCGCTGCTGGATGCGATCAAGCCCGCCCTGCAAGGCATCGAGGCCGCGGTGTGCGTGCCGTTTCCCTACCTTGCGCAGACGCAGGCGGCGCTCGCCGGTTCGTCCATCGCCTGGGGCGCGCAGAATCTGTCCGAACAGGCGAAGGGCGCCTTCACGGGAGAAGTGTCGGCCGCGATGCTGATCGAGTTCGGTTGCAGATACGTGATCGTGGGGCATTCCGAGCGCCGCAGCCTGTATGGCGAATCCGACGAGCTGGTTGCGAAAAAATACATGGCTGCGCAGACTGCTGGTCTTACGCCCATCCTGTGCGTGGGCGAATTGCTGGCAGAGCGCGAAGCCGGCGTGACCGAAGCCGTGGTCGCGCGTCAGCTCGACGCCGTGATCGCCGCAGCGGGCGTGGCCTCGCTCGCCCGAGCGGTCGTCGCGTACGAACCGGTGTGGGCGATCGGCACCGGCAAGACTGCCACGCCGGAACAGGCGCAGGCGGTGCACGCTTTCATCCGCAGCAAGATCGCGTCGCTGGACGCGAAAGTCGCAGAGGGTTTGCTGATCCAGTATGGGGGTAGCGTGAAAGCCTCGAATGCGGCAGAATTATTCGTTCAGCCGGACATCGATGGCGGCCTTATCGGGGGCGCTTCGCTGGTCGCCGGGGAGTTTGTCGCAATCTGCCAGGCAGCTGCGAAGTAGGGATCGAGCAACATGGAAACACTGATCTGGATTGTCCATATCCTGGTCGCCGTCGGCGTCATCGCGCTGGTGCTGCTGCAGCATGGCAAAGGCGCCGACATGGGCGCCGCATTCGGCAGCGGTTCGTCGGGGAGCCTGTTCGGCTCGACGGGTTCGGCGAATTTCCTGAGCCGCAGCACGGCGATCCTTGCGGCATTGTTTTTTCTGACCAGTCTTGGGCTGGCGTTTTTTGCGTTGAAGCAGCACAAGCCGGCAGCCAGCGTGCTGGATCGTACTGCCGTGCCGGCCGCTGCACCGGCCGCACCGCAGGCACCGGCTGCGCCGGCGGGGTCGCGTGCGGCGGACATCCCGCAGTAGCAATGCCGGGTTATTTCGTTTTTTTCATGGTGGCGCCGGAAGGTGCCACCAATCCAGGGACCGAAAGTCTTCTGGCCGACGTGGTGGAATTGGTAGACACGCTATCTTGAGGGGGTAGTGACGCAAGTCGTGCGAGTTCGAGTCTCGCCGTCGGCACCATCAAATCTCCAGATGCGGGCAATGGTTCGAATTGCCTAGCATCTTATTCATTTTTTTGTCTAAAGTCATAGGCTTGCGGCTTGACGGCCCATTTGCTGAACTAATAAACTTATAAAATAATTATTTGATTCGTGATGGTCCGGCAGGGCCGTCTGGAGGAGTTTTGTGCTGGAGAATTATCTCCCCATTCTGCTGTTCATGCTGGTCGGTCTGGCTTTCGGTGTCGTGCCCATACTCGCTGGCGGCCTTCTGGCCCCACACCGTCCGGACAGCGAGAAGCTCTCGCCCTACGAATGCGGCTTCGAGGCGTTCGAGGATGCGCGCATGAAATTCGACGTGCGCTATTATCTCGTCGCCATCCTGTTTATCCTGTTCGACCTGGAAATCGCTTTCCTTTTCCCCTGGGCCATTGTGCTGGAGGAAATCGGTCTGGCCGGTTTCGTCGCCATGATGGTGTTTCTCGGCATTCTCGTCGTCGGCTTCATCTATGAATGGATGAAGGGCGCGCTGGAGTGGGAATGAGCATTGAGGGCGTTCTGTCACAGGGCTTCGTCACCGCGAAGGCTGATCAACTCATCAACTACATGCGCACCGGCTCGATGTGGCCGATGACCTTCGGTCTCGCGTGCTGCGCGGTGGAGATGATGCAGGCCGGCGCTGCGCGCTACGACCTCGACCGTTTCGGCATCGTGTTCCGTCCCAGTCCGCGCCAGTCCGACGTGATGATCGTCGCCGGCACGCTGTGCAACAAGATGGCGCCGGCGCTGCGCAAGGTCTACGACCAGATGGCCGAACCGCGCTGGGTGATTTCCATGGGCTCGTGCGCCAATGGCGGCGGCTACTATCATTATTCCTACTCGGTGGTGCGCGGTTGCGACCGCATCGTGCCGGTCGACATCTACGTGCCCGGCTGTCCGCCCACCGCCGAGGCTCTGCTGTTCGGCATCATCCAGTTGCAGAACAAGATCAGGCGCACCAACACCATCGCGCGCTGATGTCATGACCATGGAAGCCTTCGCATCCTCCGTTGAAAAACTGCTCGGCCATGCGCTGCTGCAGTCCTTCGTGCGTCTGGGCGAACTCACCCTGGTGATTCGCCCGCAGGCTTATGCCGACGCGATGCGTACGCTGCGCGACCATCCGGATTGCCGCTTCGAACAGCTCATCGACCTGTGCGGAATGGATTACCGGGATTACGGCGATGGCGCATGGGACGGCGCGCGCTTTGCAGTGGTGGTGCATGTGCTGTCGCTGACGCACAACCGCCGCGTGCGCGTGCGCGTGTTTTGCCCCGACGACGACCTGCCGGTGGTGACCTCGATGATCGATCTCTGGCCGGCGGCCAACTGGTTCGAGCGCGAGGCCTTCGATCTCTATGGCATCGTGTTCGAAGGACATCCCGATCTGCGCCGCATCCTCACCGACTACGGTTTCATCGGTCATCCGTTCCGCAAGGACTTCCCGCTGTCCGGCCACGTCGAGATGCGCTACGACCCGGTGCAGCAGCGCGTGATCTACCAGCCGGTATCGATCGAGCCGCGTGAGGTGACGCCGCGCATCGTGCGTGACGAGAGCTACGGGGCAGGGCGCTGACATGGCCGAGATCCGCAATTACACGATGAACTTCGGTCCGCAGCATCCGGCCGCGCACGGCGTGCTGCGCCTGGTGCTGGAGCTGGACGGCGAGGTGATCCAGCGTGCCGACCCGCACATCGGCCTGTTGCATCGCGCCACGGAAAAACTTGCCGAGCACAAGACCTTCCTGCAGTCGGTGCCCTACATGGACCGCCTCGACTACGTGTCGATGATGGTCAACGAGCATGCCTACGTGATGGCGATCGAAAAGCTGCTCGGTATCGAAGTACCGGAGCGCGCGCAATACATCCGCGTGATGTTCGACGAGATCACCCGCATCCTCAACCATCTCTTGTGGCTGGGCGCCCATGCCCTCGATGTCGGCGCGATGACGGTGTTCCTCTACGCCTTCCGCGAGCGCGAGGACCTGATGGACTGCTACGAGGCGGTGTCGGGTGCGCGTCTGCACGCGGCCTACTACCGCCCTGGCGGCGTCTACCGCGACTTGCCCGACAGCATGCCGCAGTACCACGCGCAGCACACCCGCAACGAGACGACGCTGCGCGACATGAACGCCAATCGTCAGGGTTCGCTGCTCGATTTCATCGAGGATTTCACCCACCGCTTTCCGGGTTACGTCGACGACTACGAGACCCTGCTCACCGACAACCGTATCTGGAAGCAGCGCACCGTCGGCATTGGCGTCGTGTCGCCTGAACGCGCCCAGGCGCTGGGCTTCACCGGCCCGATGCTGCGCGGCTCCGGCGTCGAGTGGGACCTTCGGAAGAAGCAGCCCTACGAAGTTTACGACCGCATGGATTTCGACATTCCGGTGGGGACGAACGGCGACTGCTACGACCGCTATCTGGTGCGCATCGAGGAAATGCGCCAGTCCAACCGTATCATCCGGCAGTGCGTCGACTGGCTGCGGAAGAGCCCGGGTCCGGTCATCGCTGCCAATCACAAGGTGGCGCCGCCTGATCGCCTGTCGATGAAAACCAACATGGAAGAGCTGATCCACCATTTCAAGCTCTTCAGCGAGGGCATGCACGTGCCGGTGGGCGAGACCTACGCCGCGGTCGAGCATCCCAAGGGCGAATTCGGCATCTACCTGGTGTCCGACGGTGCCAACAAACCCTACCGCCTGAAAATTCGCGCGCCGGGCTTCGCGCATCTGGCCGCACTCGACGAAATGAGCCGCGGCCACATGATCGCCGACGTGGTCGCCATCATCGGCACGCAGGATATCGTTTTCGGGGAGATCGACCGCTGATGTTGTCTAATGAATCCCTCGCGCTGATCGACGCCGAAGTGACCAAATACCCCGCCGAACACAAGCAGTCGGCGGCAATGGCCGCGCTGCGCATCGCGCAGATGGAAAAGGGCTGGCTGAAGCCGGAACTGATCGAATACGTCGCGCACTATCTGGGCATGCCGCCGATCGCGGCGTTCGAGGTCGCCACCTTCTACAACATGTACGACACCCAGCCGGTGGGACGCCACAAGATCACCGTGTGCACCAACCTGCCGTGCGCGCTGCGCGGCGCCAACGAGATCGCCGCGCACCTGAAGGAGAAGCTCGGCATCGGCTTCGGCGAGACCACCGAGGACGGCCGCTATACGCTGAAGGAAGGCGAGTGCATGGGTGCCTGCGGTGACGCGCCGATGTGCCTGCACAACAACCATTGCATGCACACCCACCTCACCCCCGAGAAGGTGGACGAATTGCTGGACGGGCTCAAATGAGCCTCCTCACGCCCACGCCTCAGGTGTGCAGCTGGACGCAGTCGCTGGACAATCCGGCGGCGCTGGCGACCTATGTCGCCCATGGCGGTTACCAGGCGCTGCGCCGTATCGTCACCGAAAAGATGGCGGCCGACGACATCATCGCGGAAATGAAAACCAGCGCCCTGCGTGGGCGCGGCGGTGCGGGCTTCCCGACCGGACTCAAGTGGAGTTTCATGCCGCGCGCTTTCGCCGGCGACAAGTACATCGTGTGCAACAGCGACGAGGGCGAACCGGGAACCTTCAAGGACCGCGACATCCTGCGCTACAACCCGCACCAGCTCATCGAGGGCATGGCGATCGCGGGCTACGTCCTCGGCGCGAAGGTCGGCTACAACTACATTCACGGCGAGATCTTCGAGGTTTACCAGAGCTTCGAGCGTGCGCTTGCCGAGGCGCGCACGGCGGGCTATCTGGGGGCCAATCTATTCGGCACGGATTTCTGCTTCCAGCTCCACGCGCATCATGGCTACGGCGCCTACATCTGCGGCGAGGAAACCGCGCTGCTCGAGTCGATCGAGGGCAAGAAGGGCCAGCCGCGCTTCAAGCCGCCGTTCCCCGCGAGCTTCGGCCTGTACGGCAAGCCGACCACCATCAACAACACCGAGACGCTGGCCAGCGTGCCGTGGATCATGCAGCACGGCGGTCAGGCTTTTCTCGAACTCGGCAAGCCGAACAATGGCGGGTCCAAGCTGTTCTCGGTATCCGGCCACGTCAACAAGCCGGGCAATTACGAAGTGCCGCTCGGTACGCCTTTCCCGAAACTGCTGGACATGGCGGGCGGGGTGCGCAACGGCCACAAGCTGAAGGCCGTCATTCCGGGCGGCTCGTCCGCTCCGGTGCTGCCGGGCCAGATCATGATGGACTGCACGCTGGACTTCGATTCCATCGCCAAGGCCGGCTCCATGCTTGGTTCCGGCGCGGTGATCGTGATGGACGAGACGGTGTGCATGGTGCGCGCGCTGGAGCGCCTGTCGTATTTCTACTTCGAGGAATCATGCGGGCAGTGCACGCCGTGCCGTGAAGGTACGGGCTGGATGTACCGCGTCATTCACCGTATCGAACATGGCCAGGGACGCCCCGAAGACATGGATCTGCTCAACAGCGTGGCCGGGCGGATCGCCGGCCACACCATCTGCGCGCTGGGCGACGCAGCGGCGATGCCGGTGCAGAGTTTCCTCAAACATTTCGGCGATGAGTTTGCATACCACGTCGAACACAAGCGCTGCATGGTATGAACCTGCTGAACATTGAAATCGACGGCCAGGCGCTGCAGATCGAAAGCGGCAAGACCATCATGGATGCGGCCAGTCGGCTCGGCATCACGATCCCGCATTTCTGCTATCACAAGAAGCTGTCGATCGCGGCAAGCTGCCGCATGTGCCTGGTCGAGGTGGAGAAGGCGCCCAAACCTCTGCCCGCCTGCGCCACGCCGGTGGCCGAAGGCATGAAGGTGCACACGCGTTCGCAGTACGCGATCAACGCGCAAAAGGGAGTGATGGAGTTTCTCCTCATCAACCACCCCCTCGACTGCCCGATCTGCGACCAGGGCGGCGAGTGCATGCTGCAGGACATCGCCGTCGGCTACGGTGGCTCGGCTTCGCGCTACGGCGAAGCCAAGCGCGTGGTGATCGAGAAGAATTTCGGTCCGCTCATCGCCACCGACATGACGCGCTGCATCCACTGCAGCCGCTGCGTGCGCTTCGGCGTGGAGATCGGCGGCATCATGGAACTCGGCATGCCGGGCCGCGGCGAGCACACCGAAGTGATGTCCTTCCTGGAAAGCCAGGTGGCGTCCGAGATTTCCGGCAACGTCATCGATCTGTGCCCGGTCGGTGCGCTCACCAGCAAGCCGTTCCGCTACAGTGCGCGGTCGTGGGAACTGGCGCGTCGTCCCTCGGTCAGCCCGCACGACAGTCTTGGCGCGAACATCGAGGTGCAGGTCAAGAACGACCGCGTGATGCGTGTGCTGCCGCGCGACAACGAGGCGGTCAACGAGTGCTGGATCGCCGACCGCGACCGCTTTTCCTACGAAGGCTTGAGCAGCACCGAGCGCTTGACCCGGCCAATGGTGAAGCACGACGGGCAGTGGATGGAAACGAGCTGGCCGGACGCGCTGGATTACGTGGCGGCAAGGCTGAAGGTCATCCCGGCGGCGCAGATCGGGGCACTCGCGGCACCGCATCGCACTGTCGAGGAACTCTACCTGCTGCAGAAACTGATGCGCAGCCTGGGCAGCGGCAACATCGACCACCGCTTGCGCCAGTCCGATTTCGAGCTTGACGACAAGGCGCGCGGCAGCTTCTGGCTCGGCCTGCCGGTGGACGAACTGTCCCGTCTCGACCGTGCGCTGGTGATCGGCTCGAATCCGCGCAAGGATCATCCCCTGCTTGCGCAGCGTCTGCGTGCCGCGGCGCGCACAGGTGCGGAGATCAATCTGATTGGCGTCAGCGGCGAGGATTTTCTCGCCCGCGTGCACGCGCGCAGTACCGTTGCGCCGTCTCAGTTGCCGGTGGCACTCGCGGGTGTGTGTGCGGCGCTTGCCGCATTGAAGGGTGAGGCGGTGCCAGCGCTTGCCGCCGCGCATCTCGGCACGGGTGCGCCGGACGCCGCGGCACAGCGCATGGCCACGAGCCTCGCCGGTGGCGAGCGGCGTGCCGTACTGCTCGGCAATCTCGCGCAACATCATCCTGCGTACGCGCAACTGCATGCCCTGGCGCAGGAGATCGCACGGCTTGCCGAGGCGCCGTTCGGCGTGCTGGGTGAGGCGGCCAACAGCGTGGGTGCGGCGGTGGCGGGCGCGGTGCCGCACCACGGCCCGCTCGGACAGCCGGCAATCCAGGGGCTGAATGCCGCGCAGATGCTGGCGCAGCACCTGTGCGCCTACGTGCTGCTCGACGTTGAGATGGAACTCGATGCGCACGATCCCGTGCTCGCCGTGGCCAGCCTGCAGAATGCCGAATGTGTCGTCGCCCTGTCGTCCTACACGGGCCGCGCGCTCGACTACGCCGACGTGCTGCTGCCGATTGCGCCGTGGACCGAGACCTCCGGCACCTTCGTCAATACAGCAGGGCGCGTGCAATCCTTCGCCGCCGTGGTGAAGCCGCTCGGCGAAACGCGCCCGGCATGGAAGGTGCTGCGCGTGCTGGGCAATCTGCTCGGCTTGACCGGCTTCGACCAGGATGATTCGCGCGAGGTGCTGCGCGAAGCGCTGGGTGAGGCGGCAGA
>JANJXF010000209.1 GCA_024709165.1 Thiobacillus sp.
GCCGGACCACGTGAGCAATTACTTTCCTATGCAGAAGTTGTGATTCTGCCGCATGCCATTGATTTTCAATGGAGTTCTAGAACCCCATCGACGTGCTTGTCGCCATCAATCTTGATGAAGCATCCTGTCTCGATGCCGTCGTAAAAACTCAGTCTCCGGTCGGAAACGCTCAGGTAGTCTAATTTGCAAACCATCTACAGGCCAGAAAATCTGGCGAAGGAAGTCATCGGGTGTTTGTTTGAGCTGCTCCGATAGCGCGACACGATAGTCGTCCGTCAGGGAGAACAAGTGACTATCAAACGCCTTGTCGTGAATGGCGGAAAGGCACAGACCATTGCCAGGATGGAGCCGAATAGATTCGTCTTCACTCCAGGCCACTATGTGGCTCGCTACAAGAAACCGCCTGTCACTCACCCCGGACACACAGCATTTTTCCCCATAACTGCTCAAAACGGCTCGTCGGAAGAAACTTTGCTTTATTCGTTGCCGGGCCGGGGCAATACGGGTTTCTCCTGTGAAATCTTGCTCGACATCAAGCGCATCAGTAATCAGCGATTCTTGAACATCGTCATTGCCCAATAGGGATATCCGTAAGGACGCGGATTGCTCGACCAGACCATCCCAGTTGGTATGAAATTCATTCCAAACCTCCCGATCTGCCTGCGAAGCATTTCCCAGCCCCCTCCGCCCTGACGATGTAATCGCGGGGTCAAGACTCGCAAAGTTCACCAGCTTCATTGCGACTGCTGATGGCGTTCTCCCGATTAATCGAGCTAATTCGATGATCTCCGGGTTGCGGCTATGCAACTTACCGAAAGGAAGCTGGCAATACAGATGAAAACCCAGCTTCAGTTGCTCGGGAGTCCAGCGACTACTGACCATGACCGTCCCACTCCAAAGCTGATCTTGCTTGGGCGTTGGACCTGACCATCAACCCACTTTTTCTCAATGGGCTGTATCGCGACATTACATTGCCTTCCCTCAAGCGTCTTATCTGATATAAGTATTTGATTTTCATTGCCAAAATGGTGTATCGCCCAGCTTCTATCGCCCGATCTTTGCTGACAGGACTCCCGTTGTCCGATAGCT
>JANJXF010000153.1 GCA_024709165.1 Thiobacillus sp.
TGTTCCGGCGGTGCGTGCCGTGCACACCGAACCCTCGCGCACCGCCAGGGTGAAGGCTTTGCCGGTGCACAGCGCGAAGCCGGCGACACCCGCGCAACCGCGAAAGCTCGCGGCCGCAGGCGGCAATGACGAATGGGAAACCTTCTAGTGCAAATGGGGCAGTGTGCGCCCTGAGAGGGTCGATCGTGCTGCCAAAACTGTAGGATGAATAATAATGCATTGCGGAACGAACAAGGAAAGGATCGTTCCGGCGTTGAGCCGGATACTGGCGAGCGGACTGCTGGCGGCTTCGATCGAGGCGCAGGCGGCGGAAGAGCATGAAGGACCGGCCGGTCATCCGGCCAGCCCCTACACGTTTGGCCTCCTGTATCGGGCTGACGTGCTGTCCAACGTCTCCGGCGGACTCAAGCACGGCACCATGGCGCTGGGCAATCTCGATGCGAAGGCCGATTTCGACCTGGACCGGCTGGCCGGATGGTCCGGCGTGAGTGCGGGCGTGCACGCCATCTGGAGCCATGGCAGCAAGCCCAATCGCTACCTGATCGGTAGTCTCCAGGGTATCGATAACATCGAGGTCGAGACGAACACGGCCAAAATTTTCCAGGCCTGGATCGAAAAACAGTGGCTGGACGACCGTTTTTCGGTGCGCTTTGGCCTGTACGATCTCAACTCCGAATTCTACGTCAGCCACTGCAGTGGCATCTTCCTACATCCATCGCCGGGTATCGGATCGGAGATGGCGCAGACCGGCGTGAACGGGCCATCGGTGTTTCCGGTCTCGTCCGTCGCCGTGCGCCTGCGCGTCCGGCCGACCGCCGAAACCTATCTTCAACTGGCGGTGCTCGATGGCGTGCCGGGCGATCCGGACAATCCGCGCGGCACGCACATCCAGTTCAACGACGGCGACGGCACGCTGCGCGCGGCGGAGGTGGGTTTCATTCCCTCGCTGGCAAAAAACGCGGAGACACTCGGTCTGTCGCCCACCGACAAATATGCCGTGGGCGTCTGGTCGTACACCGCGCGCTTCGGGGATCTCACCGAGACGGATGCTGGGGGCGATCCGCTGATGCGCGACAGCAACCGTGGCTTCTATGTGCTTGCCGAGCGCACGGTCCATGCCGCGGTCCATGGCGGCCACGTCGATGCCTTCGCCCGCTACGGGCGCGCCAACGACGACCTCAACCCGTTGTCGAGCTACACCCAACTGGGCTTGGTGGCCACCGGCATGATCACGAGCCGGCCGGCGGACCAGTTTGCGCTGTCCTGGACGCAGGCCCACACCGGTAGCAAATATCGCCAGCTCGTCCCCGGTTCCGACCGCCACGAGTCCGTATGGGAGCTGACGTGGCGCACGCTGGTCAACGACTGGCTCATAGTGCAGCCGAATGCGCAATACATCGTCAATCCCGGGGCCGACCCCGGAACCGGCGACTCGCTCTTGCTGGGCGTGCGTTTCGAAATATCGCTGGAGAAATGATTTCTCCGAGTTGGCTATATGGTTATAGGGAGCGAGCAATGTTCAAATCGGTTTCGATCAGGCAGAAATTGTGGGGTTTAGCGCTGCTGGGGCTTGTCTTCATCCTGGCAATCGCCGCAGTCGGTTACTGGGGCCAGCAAAGCATGTCCAGCGTCACGGACGAAGTGCGCACGAGCGGCGCCACGCAGAAAAATCACCTGCACGGCGACATGATGCATGAGCATCTGAATGCTACGGTGCTCGCGGCGCTGCTGGCGGGCCACGAAGCGGCAGCCGGCGAACAGGTGGACGCGCAGAAGATTCGTGACGGCTTGGCCGAAGGCGCGGCGGCCTTCCGCGAGGATATCGCCGCCAACAAGAAGCTGCCGCTGGACGAGGCGATCCGTAAACGTCTGGACGATAGCGAAATGGCGCTGGAAGCCTACATCAAGTCGGCCGAAGCCATCGTCGGTCTCGCGTTTTCCGATGTCGCCGCGGCGCAGGCGCGTTATCCGGAGTTCGAGCAGGCATTCAAGGAACTGGAAACCAGCATGGAAGAAACCAGCGCGCTCATCGAAGGCGCGGCGGATCGCGCCATCGCACACAGCCATGAGGTTGCGGCTTTGGCGCGCGGTGTGATGGGCGCAGGTGTGCTCATAGCCGTGGCGGTCATGTTCGTGCTGGCGGCGTGGTTCGTTCGCGCGATCACGCGTCCGCTGAACGAAGCCGTATTGCTTGCCGAATCGGTTGCCGAAGGCAATCTCGACAACAGCATCGAGGTGCGTTCGAGTGACGAGATCGGCCACCTGATGCAGGCTCTCAAATCGATGAACGGAAGCCTTGCCGAGGTCGTCGCCCAGGTACGCACCGGCACCGACACCATCGCCACTGCCTCGCAGCAGATTGCCGCTGGCAACATCGACCTGTCGAGCCGCACCGAAGAGCAGGCGTCGAGCCTGGAAGAGACGGCGAGCTCCATGGAAGAGCTGACCAGCACCGTCAAGCAGAATGCCGAGAACGCCCGCCAGGCCAACCAGCTCGTTGGCGCCACC
>JANJXF010000149.1 GCA_024709165.1 Thiobacillus sp.
AGCTATCGGACAACGGGAGTCCTGTCAGCAAAGATCGGGCGATAGAAGCTGGGCGATACACCATTTTGGCAATGAAAATCAAATACTTATATCAGATAAGACGCTTGAGGGAAGGCAATGTAATGTCGCGATACAGCCCATCGAAAAAAGGAGCGCTGGTGGCCAGACTCGATGCCGAAACACAGCCAGATGAGACTAATCAACATTCGATGGCGACCAAAAAATGCCAATTCCAATAATCGATCTCTTCGCAGGCCCGGGAGGGCTTGGAGAGGGGTTTGCCTCTCTGAGGGGACACAAGCGACAGCCATTCTTTGAAATCGGGCTGTCCATCGAAAAGGCGGAGGTCGCACATCGCACGCTGATGCTGCGAGCGGCGTTCAGGCGCCTGCGCGGCACCAAGGATGTCAGGCACTACTACAGCTACATACGCGGCGAGATCGACGAAGCCACCTTTCGCTGCATCCCCCCCGTGGCGAGTGCCTTCGAACATGCTGCGAGGGAAGCGAGATGCCTGGAACTGGGCAAGTCCGATGAGGCCAGCATCGATGCCGAAATCCGTGCCGCACTGAATGGACAGGAGACCTGGGTACTCATCGGTGGCCCACCATGTCAGGCATATTCACTTGCCGGACGGTCGAGGCGTGCCAACGACAAGGATTTTCATAAGGACGAGAAGCACTTTCTCTACAAGGAGTACCTGCGGATCATCCAGGTTCACCGGCCAACGATCTTCGTGATGGAGAATGTCAAGGGACTGCTGTCGTCCAAGCACTCCGGAAACCCGATGTTCGAGAAGATCATTTCGGATCTCTCCTCACCTGTGGATGGATTGGAGTATGAGATCCGCTCCTTCACGAAGAAGGGAAACAGCGATTCTCTGGAGCCTGCGGACTACCTGATTCATTCCGAACGCTATGGCATACCTCAGAGCAGACATCGAGTGATCCTGCTTGGAGTGCGCAAAGGACAGGGCGTGCCTCAGCATCCGTTGCTGAAGCCCATATCAAAACCTGTGACTGTCAGGCAGACCATCGAAGACCTCCCGAGGATTCGGAGCAGGTTGTCCAGAGGAGAATCTCTGGAAGCATGGCGCAAGGCTGTTCAGGCTGGGCCTGCCTACGTCAAGGGATGGCGGACGGAAAATGAGTCCGTCATAGTCGAATCCATGCGCGCCTTTGCCACTGCAGCCACCAGCTCCAGTACCGGAGGAGCCTTCATCCCGAAAGAATACAGAAGGCCAAAAAAACCGACCGAGCTGCAGCAGTGGTTGCATGATCGAAGTTTGGGCGGCATATGCCAGCATGAGGCGCGCTCACACATGGCCTCCGATCTGGCCAGATACCTTTTCGCGGCGACCTTTGCGCATTCGCAGGGATACTCCCCTCGGCTGGATGTATTCCCGCCCAAGCTGTTGCCCGATCACCTGAACGTGCAGTTATGGAGCGCGGCCGAGGCCATTCCGTTCAAGGATCGGTTCCGCGTGCAGTGCAGAAACGAGCCGGCCACGACGGTTGTGGCGCACATTGCCAAGGATGGCCACTACTACATCCATTACGATCCTTCGCAGTGCAGAAGCCTCACCGTCAGGGAGGCTGCGCGCCTGCAGACGTTTCCTGACAACTATTTCTTCGCGGGCAACCGTACCGAGCAATACACCCAGGTCGGAAATGCCGTTCCTCCGCTGCTCGCGTACAAGTTGGCCGGGATCGTGTGCAGCCTGCTGAATGAAATGAACAGGAAGAAACGTAGGCAGATCAATGACCGCATGAACAAAAAACCGATGGAAAGCCCAAAGCGCAGCGTTCCCGAGCAGGTTCAGGTCTCGTTGCTTGCCGAGGCCGACTGACCGACCACCAGAGCTTCCTCATTGCCATGCAGCCACTCCTCAACCAATCGCGCAGTGTCCTCGACCGAGTGTTTCAACGCGCACTCCCAAACGGCGGCCACACGCCAGCCAAGAGTCCGGAGTGCCTCCATGTGTCGCCTGTCGCGATCAACATTGCCCAGGAATTTCCGTTGCCAGAACTCTTCGTTGGTCCGAGGGGTGGCGGTATAGCGGCAACCTTCGTGCCGATGCCAGAAGCAGCCATGGACGAACACCACCGCTCTGTGCTTCGGGAACACAAGATCCGGAGAGCCGGGCAGCTTTCTGACATGAAGTCGATAGCGAAATCCCCTGGCGAAAAGAAGCGATCGAAGGGTCCGCTCCGGCCAAGTATCCTTTCCGCGAATGCTCGACATCATGCGGCTGCGCTGAGGGGTGGTCGGGACGCGCATGACCTTGGGGACATCCAACCTGGATATTTTCAGCAACCGCCACTTCACACATCTGTCAGTCAATCCGACAGAAGGGACGAAACCCTTGGAAGGTTAGCATGAAGTTGATTCGCGAGAGATCACGAGGGAGGCATCCTGATGGCAAGGGAACATAGGCATCCACCAAGCGCGGCCTGCCTCTCGGCGTCGATGAGAGATCTCGGGTACTCGCTCGAAACGGCCATCGCGGACCTGATCGACAACAGCATTTCTGCCGGGGCAGACAGGATCGACATCATCTGCGATGTGTCTGGTGAGCTTCCTCTGGTCGTCATTCTCGACAACGGCAAGGGAATGACGGAGGGAGAGTTGCTGGCGGCAATGCGTCATGGAACCGATAACCCCAGACGGCACCGTTCACCAAGGGATCTCGGACGCTTTGGTCTTGGACTGAAGACGGCGTCGTTCTCGCAGTGCCGCTCCCTGACAGTGGTCAGCACAAGTGATGCTTCCATCTGTGGTGCCGAGTGGAACCTGGATCGCATCGATGCAGCAGACGACTGGATCCTGAGCATCCTTGATGAGGCCGACATCCAGGCGCTGCCCTATGTCGATCGCCTCGGAAGGCACGGCACCGCAGTCCTCTGGCGAGAACTCGATCGCATGCTCGAAGACGAAGTCGGGGATCGGCGGCAGGAAATCGTGAACGAGAAGCTTGAGGTGGTGGGGCGACATCTCGCCCTCGTCTTCCATCGCTTCCTTTCGGGCGAGGTCAAGGGGCATCCCAGAATCACGCTTGCCATCAACGGTCACCCCATTGCCGCATTCGATCCTTTTTGCAGAAAGAATCCGGCCACTCAGGTTCTTCCGGAGGAAATCGTCCGCATCGGCGATGCGGAAGTGCGCCTGCAACCCTATGTACTGCCACACCACAGTCGTCTTTCCGCGTCCGAGTACGACTACAACCAGGATCGCAGTGACTTCATCACCAACCAAGGAGGCTATGTCTATCGGAACGGGCGTCTGATGGCGTGGGGAGATTGGTTCCGGCTGGTGCCCAAGGGTGAGGCCACCAAGCTGGCGCGGGTGCAGATCGACTTCCCCAACAGTCTGGACGAAGCCTGGACAATCGACATCAAGAAGTCGCGCGCGCGACCCCCACATGCGGTGCGTGAGCGCCTGCGCCAGATCATCGCCAGAATCACCAGCCGCAGCGTGACGGTACATCGGGGGCGCGGACAGAAGCTTTTTCAGGAAACCCAGGCACCGTTCTGGGAGCGCTATGCTGATCATGATGGCATCCGGTTCGCGATCAACGACCAGCACCCGATCATCGTCTCATTGGCAGAAAGACTCTCGCCAGAGGATGCAGACCTGCTGTGCATGCTGCTTGATTCGGTTGCTGCCTCACTGCCGGTCGAGATGATCTATTCCGACTACTCAACCCACCCGCGCGAGATCAATCAGCGATCGGTGGATGAAAGCCAGACCATGGAGCGCCTGAGAAGCCTGCGCCAGGTGCTGTACGGCGACGGGCCGGGCGATGCGAAGGCCTTTCTTCAGATCGTGCGATCCACGCATCTTTTCGATGGCCAGATGGAGCTGGCCGAAAAATTCATCAGCGAGGCCTTTGCATGAGCATTACAGCCATCACGGAAGAACGAAACATCGCCAACGCGCTCATCTCGGGCCTTGCCAACATGGCGGAAACGCCGACGCGCGATCAGGTAGAGGAAAAGGCAAGACAGATTGCTTCAATCTTCGGCTATGCGGGAGATCTCCGCAACATTGTCACCGAAGCCATGGAATCGGTTGTGACCCGCATGGGAGCAGGAATTTCATTGGTTGATGTCAATGCGAAGCATGACGATCAATGGGTTCACAAGCGCGAGGACGTCACTTGGATCTATGCAAGTGCATACGAGGAATTCCTTCGCAACGAGGGCTGGCCTCCGCAGATGGTCCAGTCGCTGAGCGATGTGACCACCCGCATTCTTGGTCACCTTCAGGATCCACTGAGCGAAGGCACGAGCTGGAACCGCCGTGGCTTGGTCATCGGCCATGTGCAGTCAGGGAAGACGGCCAACTACACGGGTCTGATAGCACGTGCGGCCGATGCGGGCTACAAGTTCATCGTTGTCATCGCAGGCATTCACAACAACCTGCGCAGGCAGACACAGCAGCGAATCGACGAGGCCCTCATCGGCCGATCGAGTGACCCCGAGGATCGCCGCAACATCGGCGTCGGTCTCGCTCCGGGATATCCGCATCCGGCAACGCTGACCAACATCAACGAGGACTTCAACAAGAATACAGCAGCCAAGAGTGGCTGGAAGATCAACGACTTCAGCAAGCCGATCATCCTGATCATCAAGAAGAACGTCACGACGCTCACTGCGCTGCACAAATGGCTGAAGGCGCTGAACGCCGAAGGAGAAGACCGCATCTCCGATGTACCCATGCTGCTGATCGACGACGAAGCGGACAACGCATCCATCAACACGAACAAGGAGGATCTGGACCCGACCCGAACGAATGCCATGATTCGCCGCATCCTGGGGTTATTCGCGAAATCATGCTACGTCGGATATACGGCAACCCCGTTCGCCAACATTTTCATCAATCCGGATGCATATGGCGATGATGTGCAGGAAGAGCTTTTCCCTCGCGACTTCATCTATTGCCTGGATGCACCCACCACCTATTTCGGTGCGGAGAAGGTATTCCTGAATGAGGCGACCAGCGAATCGATCGTCAGGTCGATCGATGATTGCGAGGATCTTATTCCCTACTCGCACAAGCGCGACGGTCCTGTCCATGAGCTGCCTCCCAGCCTCTATCGCGCACTCGACGAGTTCATCGTTGCACGCGCCATCCGAAACCTGCGCGGACAGGCCAGCAAGCATTGCTCGATGATAGTCAATGTGTCGCGCTTTGTGCCGGTGCAGAAGGCTGTGCGCGATTTTCTGAGTCTCAGAGAGAAGAAAATCAGGGAAGCGGTTCTCGCAAACTACGCGATGCCGGAGGGTGTTTCTTCAAGAAACATGTACATACAAAGACTGAAGAAAGTCTTCGATGCCGAGTATGCCGACGTTGGAGTCACATGGGCTGAGGTGAAGACTGCTCTTAATGGCGTTTTCGAGCATCTTCACCTCTATGTCATCAACAGCAAGAGTGACGAGGTGCTCGACTACACCCGATACGAGAAGGAAGGCATCGGACTGACAGCGATCGCGGTCGGTGGCTTGAGCCTGTCTCGAGGCTTGACCATCGAGGGATTAACCGTCAGCTACATGTACCGCAATACGAAAATGTACGACACCCTCATGCAGATGGGTCGCTGGTTCGGCTACCGGCCGGGCTTCGAGGATCTCTGCCGTGTCCATCTCTCCCACGATTCGATCAACTGGTACTCCCACATCGCCGAAGCCGCCGAAGAACTTGTGCAGCAGGTCAAGCGCATGCGGCGCGATCGCCTCAGTCCAAAGGATTTTGGGCTTTACGTTCGCTCGCATCCGGACAGCCTGCTGATCACGGCCGCGAACAAGATGAGATCCGGCCAGGAGGTCACGGTCGAACAGAGTTTCAGTGGGCGACTCCGTGAAAGCTACATCGTCTCCACCGCCCCCGACGTGAATGCCAGGAACTTTGAGCTGATCGCCGATCACTGGCGAAATGGATTCGGCGGACGGCCGGAGGAGTCCACCGAGAAAGGCGTCATCTTCAGAGACGTGCCCGTCGAGGTGATCGACGATTTTCTCACTCGATTCGAATGCCATTCGACCTTTACGGGACAGAAATCAGACGTGGTGAGCTATCTCGAACGGATCGCGACGAAGCGTCCGCTTGCGGATGTCCTGCTGATTTCTCCCTCGGGTGGGTTGGGCGGCGAACGCCCATTCACCTTGAGGAATCAGGTGCGTGTCGTCGGGAAGGATCAGCCGAACGGCACTGCGTGGCGCCTGAACAAGGACAGGGTTGCTTCGCGTGGTGATGAGAAGCTCGGGCTCAGCGACGAGCAACGCGCTGAGGCGCGAACGGTCGCAGGCGGCGACGACGGCTCGGAGGCGGTATCCGATACACATTACCGGATGGTGAGGAACAGGCCCCTCCTCATGATTCACAGTCTGGAGCCCAAGGGCGATTCCGTGACGGGGCCGATCGCTGCTTTTGGCATGAGCTTCCCTTACGGGGACTACTCGACGACCATCAATGTTGTCGTCAACAAGGTCTGGCTCCAGCAGATGCAGGGCTATGCGGACGATCCTGACGAGGAGGAGGACTACGATGTCTGAAACCTCGCCATGGGATGAAATCGCCGTTCCTGGCACGGACTTCATTGTCCGCCTGGTTGCGGCTAACACGGCCGTGCCCTGCTTCTGGGGACGCGATGCCAGTGGGGCCTGCCTGTTCATTGTGGAGCTGCACGGCGACCACACAGCCCAGTACCGGAAGAACGCGGTCGCGGTGAACGGCGTCGATGTCGATCTCCGTGCCGGAGATCAGGGGCAGCAACGCCTGATCCTCGCTCTTGAAAGACAGGTTGATCGAGATCTTTTCGAGGGACTGTGCCGTACCCTTGCATTCGCGCTGGAGCACGCCACCGATTCGGCCAGCTCTCTGGCAGTCTCGCTGGCGCACATCCGTCGCTGGAAGAATTTCCTCTCGGGTCGAAGTCAGCATCTGTCCGCAGAGGATATTCGAGGCCTCTTCGCCGAAATCGTCTTTCTGACGGAACTGATCGATCGGGGAATGCCGAGCAACGCCGTCGTCGAAGCCTGGCTTGGTCCGGAACAGTCACATCAGGATTTCATCTTCGGCAACACGGCTGTCGAGGTCAAATCCCTCTCGGGCGCCGAACGGAGCAGCATCCGCATTTCGTCGGAAGACCAGCTCGAATCGCTGAACGATGCACTGTTCCTGCGCGTGTACCGGCTGAGCAATCTGGCTGACGCGGCGGGTGCCCGCTCGCTCAACGAGCTTGTTACTGCTGTCCAGGCGCGGCTCGACAAGGCAGAGGCCATCGAGGCCTTTGACCGAAAGCTGGTTGCACACGGCTACGCGCCACTCCCTAACTACGATGAGCCGCGTTTTGTCGTCAGCGACATGCGCAGCTATCGGGTCGCCGACGATTTTCCACGTCTCATGCGATCGCAATTGCCGACAGGGATTGCCAAGGTAGCCTACGACATCAGACTGGAAACAATTGTTCAATACGAGTGCGACGGGGCCGCCGTCTTCGGAGGAGAGTGATGGAGCAAACCGGCGAAGATTTCTTTCACGACTTCCGGCAGGAACTGCTGGCGGGAGCCGAGGCCAATGGCAGGTTTCAGCTCGACGAGTTCATGGAAGCCATCGCTGCAGAGCTTGTCGAAACAGGCTTCGCAGAAGGCTTCGAACTTTGTCATTTCCGGGCGCAACGTGGCATGCGCGTGGACGGCTACTGGTTCAATGATGAGGGGGGCCTGCACCTCTTCATCGCAGACTTCGAGTCCCGCAACGAACTGGTATCCCTGACCAAGACGGATGTGGATGCGGCATTCAAGCGCGTTGCCAACTTCTTCGATGCAAGTATCGACAGGAATCTGGCTGACGATCTGGAAGTCACTTCGCCGGAATGCGGCCTTGCCAGACAGATTGTCGATCGCAGAGGTGCCATCAGTTCGCTCAATCTTGTTCTTCTCTCCGAGCGCACGCTCAGCGGGGCGGTGCAGAGCCTTCCGGATGGAGAAGTTGCTGGCGTTCCCACGAGTTATCACGTATGGGATATTTCACGGCTTCATCGTCAGCGAAGCTCACGCAGCCACAAGGAACCACTCGATCTCGACTTCGAGCAAATGTTCGGCCAAGGCATCGCCTGCCTTCCTGCTCACTTGACAACCGATGCCTATCAGTCCTACCTCATGGTCATGCCAGCAGATGTGCTGGCGTCCCTGTACGGAAGTTTCGGAGCGCGCCTGCTGGAACAGAACGTCCGTACATTCCTGCAGGCTCGTGGCAATGTGAACCAGGGTATACGGGCAACGATCCTGAACGAGCCAGGAATGTTCTTTGCCTACAACAACGGGATCACGGCCACTGCGCAGAGTGTCGAGACCGAGGCAACGGATTCCGGTCTGGCGATCACAAGGATTGTCGATCTTCAGATCGTCAATGGTGGGCAGACCACCGCATCCCTGTTCCATACACGGAAGCGGGACAAGGCGGACCTTTCCCAGATATTCGTTCAGATGAAGCTGTCCGTCATCGACAGCCAGCAAAGCGAGAAGGTTGTGCCGAAGATATCGGAGTATGCGAACACCCAGAATAGGGTGAATGCTGCCGATTTCTTCTCGAATCATCCGTTCCATATCCGGATGGAAGGGTTTTCGCGGCGTATCTGGGCGCCTGCGCAAAAGGGGTCCCCCCGTGAGACGCGTTGGTTCTATGAGCGCGCACGCGGTCAGTACGCCGATGCACAATCAAAGCTGACACCGGCAGAGCTGCGTCGCTTCAAGGCCGAGTATCCCAAGCCGCAGATGTTCACCAAGACGGACCTCGCTAAGTTCGAGAATGTCTGGGATGACCATCCAAGATGGGTCAATCTTGGCTCTCAGAAGAATTTTGCGCGCTATGCTGCGCGAATCGGCAGCGAGTGGGAAAAATCGTCTGACGCCTTCAACGAGTTCTACTTCAAGAGAGCCGTCGCGCGCGGACTGATCTTCCGTGCCACCGAGCGCATCGTTTCTGCGCAACCTTGGTACAACGGCGGGTATCGAGCAAACATCGTGGCCTACACGCTGGCGGTATTGGCTGATATCACGAAGCGAAGAAAGGAGAGCATCGATTTCCTGGGTGTCTGGAATACACAGATGGTTGATGCCGCGTTGGAGAATGCCATCGATGTCGTGTCGGGCGTGGTGAACGATGACATCACCAAGCCACCACACGGTATCTCGAACATTTCCGAGTGGTGCAAGAAGGAAGCGTGCTGGACGAGGATACAGGCTCGTACCGAAGCCATTGCGAATCTTCTCCCGTCCGAATTCCATGATTGCCTTGTTTCGCTCGAAGATCAGACGGCGACCGTGCACTCCGCGAAGCAGACGCAGCGAATCGACAATGGCATCGAGGCACAGCGAAAAGTTCTGGCCGTTCCTGCTGCGGAATGGACCCGCATCCATCGGTCCCTGCTTGAAAGAAATCTACTTACGCCAAAGGAGACTGGCGTACTGAAGGTGGCCATGCAGATTCCAATCAAGATTCCAACAGAGAAGCAGAGCCTCGTTCTGCTGGAAATCATCCATAAAGGACGAATGGAGGGTGTTGTTTCAGTCGAATCCTGACAGAGGTCGCAGATGATGGCGTAGCCTGACTTGGCGTCAAGGTACGCTTCAGGCGCCCAGGTAGATCGATGTCACTTTCAGCCTTTCATGCCCAAGTTCGTGGCTGATCTGCTGCCGGGCATGTTGATCACTCATTCGGTGGTTTGCATTGAGCTGGGCTTTGCCAAGACCACCCGCTGCTGGTGCCTTCCACCCCGTCAGGCGTTGCGTTTCAGTGGTGTCAGCCGCTCATCGAGCAACAGGGCTTTCGGGGTGATGATGTCTGAGGCTTGGTGTGATATGGCGAGGCTCCCATCGGTATCGGCCAACTGGCCAAAGGAGCCGTCATCTCATCCCGGCATCACCGCAGCCGCAGCCATCAATCCGAACTGCGCGCCTCCCGTTTTTTCGGGCTGAAGCAGGGCGCAACATCCTTGGTGTTCCGAGTCAGGAGGTGAGAAAATGAGCCTCCGCTACAGTCATTGGACGCCGATGGCCGTGTTCGCCGTCCTTGATCAGACCGCTTGCTGGCGCGCTGCGCTGGCGACGAGAGCGCGGGGAGCGTCCAAGATGGGCCATTCACCGCCACCAAGGGACACGCTTGGTACTTGGGTCCAAGAGTAGGTCCAAGCACGTCGATGGGGTTCTAGAACTCCATTGAAAATCAATGGCATGCGGCAGAATCACAACTTCTGCATAGGAAAGTAATTGCTCACGTGGTCCGGCATCTTCAGTGAATTGCGGCAGTATCGTGCGCGGCTGGTGCTGGCGAACGTGCTGGCGCTGCTTGCCGTGCTCGCGTCGGTGCCGGTGCCGCTGCTGTTGCCGCTGATGGTCGACGAGGTGCTGCTCGGCCGCCCGGGGGCCATGGTGGCGACGATCGGGCCGTGGTTTCCGGCACGCTGGCATGGCCCCGTGCTGTTCATTGGCGCGGCGCTGGTGCTGACGCTGGCGCTGCGCCTGGCCGCGATCGTGCTCAACGTGTGGCAGGTGCGCACTTTTTCGCTGCTGGCGAAGGACGTGGTGTACCGCATCCGCGTGCGCATGCTGAACCGGCTGTCGAAGATCGCGCTGTCGCAGTTCGAGACGGTGGGCGCGGGGCGGGTGACCTCGCATTTCGTCACCGATCTCAACGCCGTCGACGGCTTTCTTGGCGCGTCGATTTCCGGTTTCATCGTGTCGCTGCTGACGCTGGTCGGTGTCGCGGTGGTGCTGTTCTGGATGCACTGGCAGCTGGCGCTGCTGATCCTGCTGTTGAATCCGGTGGTCATCCTTTTTTCGACCAAGCTCGGCAAACGGGTGAAGGATCTGAAGAAGTTCGAGAATCGCGCATTCGAGGTGTTCCAGGATGCGCTGGGGGAGACGCTCGACGCGCTCACGCAGATTCGTGCAATGAACCGCGAAAAGCACTATCTGGCGCGGCTCACCGAGCGGGCGGCCGACATCCGTTCGCATGCCGCGACGTTCGCTTGGAAGTCGGACGCGCTGAACCGCATCTCGTTTCTCGTCTTCGTCGCCGGCTTCGATGCCTTCCGCGCGGTGGCGATGCTGATGGTGGTGTTCTCCGATCTCACGATCGGCCAGATGTTCGCGGTGTTCGGCTACCTGTGGTTCATGATGACGCCGGTGCAGGAACTGGTGAACATGCAGTACGCGTGGTTCGCCGCGCAGGGTGCGCTCGGCCGCATCAATGCGCTGTTGGGGATGAAGGACGAACCGCAGTACGCGCTGCGCCAGGATCCCTTTGCCAGCCGCGCCACGGTCGGCATCCGGCTGGAACACGTGAGCTTCGCCTACGATGAGGGCGAAACGGTACTCGACGACGTCAGCCTCGCCATCGCGCCGGGCGAGAAAGTCGCGCTGGTGGGCGCCTCGGGCGGCGGCAAGTCTACGCTGGTGCAGGCGTTGCTGGGGTTGTACCCGGTGAAGTCGGGGTGCGTGTGCTACGGCGAGGTGCCGGTGAGCGAGATCGGCTGGGAAACCGTGCGCGAGCACGTCGGCGTGGTGTTGCAGCATCCGGTGCTGTTCAACGACAGCGTGCGCGCCAACCTCACCCTGGGGCGCGACGCCGACGACGCCATGCTTTGGCAGGCGCTGGAGATCGCGCAACTGAAGGAAATCGTTGCGGAACTGCCGCACGGGCTGGATACGGTGGTGGGACGGCAGGGGGTGCGCCTGTCGGGCGGCCAGCGGCAGCGGCTGGCGGTGGCGCGCATGATTGTCGCGCGGCCGCAGATCGTCATCCTCGACGAGGCGACGTCCGCGCTCGATACCGCGACCGAGCGCCAGCTGCACGAGGCGATGCGCAGTTTCCTCGCCGGGCGCACCACGCTGATCATCGCGCACCGCCTGTCTGCGGTACGCCAGGCCGACCGCATCCTGGTGTTCGAGAACGGCCGGGTGGTGGAGCAGGGCGGGCACAGCGAACTGATCGAGAAGGGCGGGCTGTACCACAAGCTTTATCACCAGGCCTGAGCCGCGGGCGAAAATAAATCGGGCCATAACAGGATTTTCTGATATAGTGCGGCGCGTTGTGTATGCAGCAGCAGGCCAGGCCCTTATTGCAGGGCGCATTTCAGCCTCGGGACTGTTTCCACAGCCCCATCGTCCCTGACCCCTCTTTGTGCCGCGGTTGTATGTGCGGTGACAAGTCCTGCGGTTGGCGCCGATGTTTTTCGACGCGGCCGGACCCTTCCGATCGTATTTGCAATGACCGCTTGCCCACGGGGTGGGGTCGACGGCGCTGCCACGCGCCCTGAAAAAGGTTTGCCATGAATTTTTCCGAACTGGGACTCGATCCCCTCATGCTTCAATCCGTGCTGGAAGCCGGTTACGAAACCGCCACGCCGGTGCAGGTGCAGGCGATTCCCGCTGCGTTGACCGGCCGCGACCTGCTGGTGTCCTCGCACACCGGCAGCGGCAAGACCGCGGCCTTCCTTCTGCCCTCGATCCAGCGCCTGCAGGCCGAGCCGAAAGCGAAGAGCATCGGCCCGCGCGTGCTGGTGCTGACGCCGACGCGCGAACTCGCGCTGCAGGTGGAAAAATCCGCGATGAAGTACGGCCAGGCGCTGCGTCGCTTCCGCACCGCCTGCCTGGTCGGCGGCGCGCCCTATGGCCTGCAGCTGAAGCGCCTGTCGACCCCGGTCGACGTGGTGGTGGCGACGCCGGGCCGTCTCATCGACCATCTTGAGCGCGGCAAGATCGACTTCTCGCGCCTGGAAGTGCTGGTGCTGGACGAAGCCGACCGCATGCTCGACATGGGTTTCGTCGACGACATCAAGGCGATCGCCGCGCGCTGCCCGGCCGAGCGCCAGACCTTGCTGTTCTCCGCCACGCTCGACGGCGTGGTCGGCAATCTGGCGCGCGAACTGACGCGCGACGCCCAGCGCATCGAGATCGAGGCCGCGCCGAAGCAGGAAGCCAAGATCGAGCAGCGCCTGCTGTTCGCCGACAACATGGATCACAAGACGCGGCTGCTCGATGCGCTCCTGCGCGACGTCGAACTGACCCAGGCGATCGTGTTCGCCGCCACCAAGAAGAGCGCCGAGGAAATTTCCGACTTGCTGGCCGACAGCGGCTTCGCTGCCGATTCGCTGCACGGCGACATGCAGCAGGGCCAGCGCAATCGCGCGCTGCAGCGCCTGCGCGACGGCCGCACCCGCGTGCTGGTGGCGACCGACGTCGCCGCGCGCGGCATCGACGTTGCCGGCATCAGCCATGTGATCAACTTCGACCTGCCGCGCCAGGCCGAGGATTACGTGCACCGCATCGGCCGCACCGGCCGTGCCGGGCGCACCGGCATCGCGGTGAGTCTGGTGGGCATGCGCGAAGGCGGTCTGGTGCGCGCCATCGAGCGCTACACCGGCAATCGCATCGAGGTGCATACGCTGCCGGGCCTGGAGCCGGCGCAGAAACCGGCCTCGGCGCGTCCGCCGTCGAACCGGCCGCGCGGCCATGGCGGCGCACGTAGCGGCGCCGGCGAAAAGCGCAGCTGGAACAACGAGGCGCGCAGCTACGGCGACCGCCCGGCGCGTGGCGAGAGCCGCGACAACCGCGACCGCGGTTATCGGGCCGACGCCCGTCCCGCCCGCGGCGACGCGCCGCGCGGCAAGCGTTTCGAGCAGGCGATGCGCGGCCCGTCCGACGTGCCCCGCATGACCGAAGACCGCCCCGAGGGTTTTCGCGGGGGTGCCGAAATCAACGGTAACAGCGTCGAATACTGGGAGAAGCGCGAGCGCGAGGCCAAGGCCAGGGCGGCCCGCGGTTCCGGCCCCCGCGGCAATGCGGCACCCCGCGCCGGCCAGCCCCGCAGCTACGGTAACGAGAGCCGTCCCGGCGGCGCCCGCGGCGGCGTGCGGGGCCGCTTCAAGGGCTGATCCGCTTTCGTCTCACCTGGGGTTTCACGTGAAACCCCGCGCCAGGCCCCCAGCGATGGGGGCTTTGTGCGGGTGCGTCTACGGGTTGAAGCGCACGCTCGCGAGCAGCGCCTCGAAATCCGCCAGCCCGCGCGGGAAATACACGATCGCCGGGGCTTCGTACAGCAGCGACAGGCGGCCGCGTGCGTCGACCAGGGCGACCATGAGCCGCTCGATCGGCAGGCCGCGTTCGTTCCTGTAGCGCACGTGCACCCGTACCGCAGGCCGCCCGCCGATCCGGGTGGGCGCGTTGGCGAGCACTTCGAGGTTGGCGGTGGCGTCGCTGCGGCGCCATTCGGCGATGGCGAGCTCGCCCAGCTCGTGCGGCAGCATGTCTGCCGCGGTGGCGCGCTGGGTGCGCGGCAGCTTGCGGTCGTGCGGCTGGCGGGCGACGACGATGTAGTTGAGCGCGGGGCCGTCGCGGGTGACGAACACATCGTTGCTGTCGGCGGTGCGTCTCACCCAGCCTGCGGGCAGCTCCAGCGTGTAGTCGTCGCGTTTCGTGGCGCTGCGGTCGGCTGGATCGACCCGCTGCCACGGCGCGCAGGCGGCCAGGCTGGCGGTGAGGAAGGCGACGACAAGGGCGCGGGACAGGGTCATGGTGCGGCGGGTGCAGGGTTCTCCAGCGCGGACAGATACGCCTCGATGTGGGCGCGGTCGGCCGCGGCAGGAGTGAGGGCGAGATAGCGGCGCAGGCGCATCACGGCGAGGGCCGGCTCGTTGCGTTTGTAGTGCAGCAGGCCGAGGGCGCGATACGCCGGCGCGAACAACGGCGCGGTTTCGATGCAGGCGAGGTATTCCCGTTCGGCGCGCTCGATATCGCCGCCCTCGCCGCGCAGACGGTAGGCTTCGCCCAGATGGTACGAGGCTTCCGGGGGGTATTCGCGGCGCCGCGCGGGGTCGCCCAGGACGAGGATGACCTGTTTGTAGCGGTAGGCGGAGAGATCGGTGTCGAGCACCGCCAGGCGCAGTGCGGCCGTGGTCTCGACGAAGCGCTCGTGCGCGGTCTCGCCGTTGGCGGCGTCATGAGCCAGCTCGCTGAAGTTGTCGATGCGCTCCTGCAGTCGCGGGTGGCTGGCAAAAAAGAATGGCTCCTTGATGTCGGCGGCCTTGATTTCGGCCTGCAGGTGTTCGAAGGTGCGAATCGATTCACGCGCGGCATACCCGGCGGCGAGCAGCCGCTGGTAACCCACGGCGTCGGCCTCGCGCTCGTGCTCGCGCGAGTAGCCGAACATTGACGACAGCGCGAGCAGGTCGCCGACCACGGGGATGCCGAGCATGCCGACCACCGTGGCGAAGGCGGCGGCGTTGCGCACGCGCTCGGCCTGCTGCAGCGAATGGCGGTGGGTGAAATGCGCACCTTCGTGCGCCAGCACCGTGGCGAGCTGGGCCTCGTTCTCGAAGCGCGCGACCAGCCCGGCGTTGACGTAGAGGCTGCCGTTGGGCAGGGCGAAGGCGTTGATGTGCGGGGCGTTGAGGAGATGCACGGTCAGGCGGCCACGGAATTCGGGATACAGGCGGTCGACGATGCCCTGCAGGTAGGCGGTGAGCGCGGGATCGGTATTCACCTTGCCGGCGCGCGCGAGCGTCTGGTCGAATTCGTCAGCCTCGTGCCACAGGTTCTTCTCGGCGGCGGCGAGATCGCCGGTGTCCTCGGCGCCGGTCCAGGGCGCTGCTTCGTCAGCCTGCGCGGGACACGCAAGGAAACAGATCAGCAGCAGGGGCGCGACGCGTCTCACCGGGGACCCGGCCAGGTCTGATACAGAGCGTCCATCAGGTCGTCGACGTCGGCGGGGTCGCGCGTGTCGATGCGGCTGCTCGAATCGAAGCTCATCCACTGGACGTCGCCCGTCTGCAGGTCGACGATGCCTGCGGTGATGAAGGATTGTCCCAGCGGCATGATGAGGCCGAGCGCGAGACCGGCGACAAACGCCGCCTTGCGCCCGCCCGAGGAGATGAAATCGGAGCCGAGCACAATGAGGGCGGCGTCCGCCCCGGTGCGTTCGCGCAGGAAGGCGAGACCAGGGCCGACCGTGTAGTCGAACTCATTCTTCTTGTGTGCCCAGGCGGACTGTTCGCCGCGGCCGTAGACGAACACCGACTGCGCGACGCGGTCGTACAGGCCGATGTGGGCCTCGAGCTGTTCGGTTTCCGCGGCATCGAGCGGCGGCGCGGGCACCAGCTCGAACAGCCGATCCGTTTCTGCGCGGCGGCGGGCGGTGGCGCTGAGGTTGGTGCGCGCGGTCGCCTCCCAGTCTGCCATGCGGGTCGGCACGCCGCCGGCCGACAGTTCGAACACGAACACCTGCGGCGGCAGCAGCACGACTTTTTTCGGGCGGCTGTCGAGCTTGTGCAGCAGGGCGGGGCTGGTGGCGCTCATGGCGGCCTGTGCCGGGCTTGCCAGGACGCTTGCCACCCACCACACTGCAACCACGAACAACCGCATCATGCAAAACTCCGGAAAGGGCCTTCACCCTATGGCAAAGCGCAGCACCGGTCAACCGATCGCCTCACCCGACTGGCGCTGGATTGGCGAGCGCGGCGTTCGCGTGCCCACGGGGACGGCGACGCTGGCGCGCTACGAAGCGCTGACGGCGTATGGTTTTCCGGAAATAGAGGACATTATCCCGGCAGATGGCAGCATATTGCTGGTATTGCGGCGCGGCGCGGTATTGCCACCGGCGTTGTGCGAGGCGCTGCAAGCCCCGCTGCCGGGGGTGGCGAGTGCCGGCACGTTGCACGAGATCGCGGTCGCGTACGGCGGGGCGGCAGGACCGGACCTGCCAGCCCTGGCGCGGCAGGCCGGACTCGCTGTGGATGATTACGTCGATCGGCACGCGGCGGTGGTGTATGCCGTCGCCTTCCTCGGCTTTCAGCCGGGCTTTCCCTACCTGCGCGGTTTGCCATCGGCGCTGCATGCCGGCCGGCGCGCGTCGCCGCGGCTCCGTGTGCCGGCCGGCAGCGTCGCCATCGGCGGTGCCTACGCCGGTATCTATCCCGCTGCGGGCCCCGGCGGCTGGCAGCTGATCGGCCATGCCGACGCGGTGTTGTTCGATGCGGCGCGCGAAGCGCCCGCATTGCTGCGGCCCGGGGATCGCGTGCGCTTCGTCCCGCGATGAACGCAGGATGATCGAAGTCCTGCAAGCGGGATTGTGCGACCTGGTGATGGATCGCGGGCGTCCGGGGCAGAGTGCGCTCGGCGTTCCTGCCGGCGGCGCGGCCGACCCGGACGCGTTCGCGGCGGCCAACCGTCTCGTCGGCAACGACGATGGTGCGGCGGGTCTGGAAATCGCGCAGCGTGGCCCGCTCCTGCGCTTCCCCCGGGGCGCGGTGGTGGCGCTCACCGGCGTGCCCTTTGCCGCAAGGCGCAGCAGCGGCGCGCCGGTGGCGTGGAACGAGACGCTGGTGCTGGCGGCGGGTGAGAGCCTGCACCTGGAACAGGCGCGCCATGGCTGCCGCTGCTGGCTTGCGGTGCAGGGCGGTATTGCCGTGCCGTCGCTGCTGGGCAGCCGCAGCACCTTCCTGCCGGGGGCATTCGGCGGACACGCGGGCCGGGCGCTGCGGGCGGGCGATTGCCTGGCGCTTGGCATGGCCGTCCGGGAGGTGCGGCTGCGGCGCGGGCGGCCGCCGCTGCGCGATGCGGCGACACCCTTGCGGGTGGTGGCGGGGCCGCAGGCCGGCCAATTCGATGATGCGGGGCTGGCGGCGTTCTTCGGCAGCGCCTACCGCGTCGATGCCGCGGCGGACCGGCGAGGCGTGCGCCTGGCCGGTCCGGCCGTGAGCCATGTGCGTGGCGAATTGCCGTCGCAGGGGGTGCTACCCGGTGCGATCCAGGTGCCGCCCGACGGCCAGCCGATCATCCTCGGCTGGGATGGTCCGGTGACCGGGGGCTACCCCGTGATCGCCACGGTGATTGGCGCAGACTGGTCTAGGTTGGCGCAACTGCGAACGGGGGATGCCGCGCGCTTCGCGACCGTCGGGGTGGAGGCGGCGCGGGCGCTGGCGCAGGAAGACTGGGATATTCGGGATCTGGGATGATCCTAAAAACTGCAGTTGACCGCTCATAATCCTCACGAAAGTCGCATGAGTACAAGATTTTTTGCCTTCGATACCGTTTATCTGATGGGTGAGACCGCTACGCACCCGATGGCACGCCTGCTCGTGCGCCTGCCTTTGTC
>JANJXF010000098.1 GCA_024709165.1 Thiobacillus sp.
GGGGTGAACGGCGTCCGCGGGGGACGGGATGTTTCGTGAAATATCCTAAAAAACAAGGCTATGGAGGTGGCGAAGGGGATAAAAATGAAGTGTAAAATTTATCGACAAGTATGGACTCGATCAAGGAAATTGATAGGTTCCGAAGGAGAGGGGCGGCCGTGCTGTAACGGTGCGCCCGCGTGGGAGCGGCCTTCACGTCGACATGCATCTGCGGCATGCGGTGAGGATGGCCGCGCGGCAAGCGTTTCTGCAGGAGGCCCCGCAAGGGGCAGGCCATGTCTGCAAGCTGCTGAAGCAGCAACAGCCGTGCACCAAAGCCGCTTGCGCGACAACAACTACGCACCGGGGCCCACGCTGCAGATTGTCTGCGCTGTGCAAACGCCCGTTATCGGCCCGAGGGCGGGCCTCCCACAACATCGGCGCGGGGGGCCTGTCCCAATACTGGCGCGGGGCGGGCCTGCCCCAGCAGGGGCAGCGACCGACAGACACAAACGGCATCATTTGCTGGCTCAACCCCCAGGTCTGCTTGACAGATTCCGTGTTGCGGAACATCATGCAGGCATGATTCATTCGTTCGCGTGTGTCGCTACCGAGGCGCTTTTCCGTAGCCAGGTCGTGCCCCGGTTCAAGAACATTGAACGTGTGGCACGGCGAAAGCTTTTGCAACTCCATGCTGCCACTGAATTGGCGAGCTTGAGGGTTCCTCCCGGAAACCAGCTCGAAGCCTTAAAGGGCGACCGCCGAGGACAGCACAGTATCCGCATCAATGACCAGTGGCGAATCTGTTTCGTGTGGCATGACGACGGCGCCCATCAGGTCGAAATTGCGGATTACCATTAGTGAGGTGAACATGGCTGAACTGCTTGACGAAATCCACCCCGGCGAAATCCTGCTGGAAGACTTCATGAAACCGATGGGAATATCCGCCCGTCAGCTTGCGGGGGACATCGACGTTTCACCCAGCCGGATCAGCGAGCTGGTGCATGGAAACCGCCCAATCACGACCGACACGGCTTTGCGGCTCGGCTTGTTCTTCAATATGGAGCCGCGTTTCTGGATGAATCTCCAAACGGAGTACGACATGCGCGTTGCAGCTCGTACCGTGCGTCAAAAAATCGCGCCAAGGATTCGCGTATTCCAGCCTCACACGGCCTCGTGATCATTACGTATCCAGGATGACCGAACCGAGGAGGCGGGGGTTCCTGTGGAAGGACGCGCAAGGGCCGGGGTGAGGGCGTATCCACCGGCAACCCGGTTGGCCCAGTCCGTTTCCCCCACCCCAACCCCCCGCCTGCGGAAGGGGCTAATGGACAATCCGGGTTCATTCGAGCGCTTCGGTGTGCGGGGCTTGGCGCCCAATGGACAACGCGGAACGAATCAGCGCCTCGACGGCAGACTCTCCGGCAGGAGTAAAATTGCATGATGACCACCCCGCTCTTCTCCTACCGCAAGCACTGGGCGGCGCGCTTCGGCACCGCCCCCTTCCTGCCGATGTCGCGCGCCGAAATGGCCGCGCTCGGCTGGGACGCCTGCGACATCATCCTGGTGACGGGGGACGCGTACATCGACCATCCGAGCTTCGGCATGGCCCTGGTTGGCCGCCTGCTGGAGGCGCAGGGTTTTCGTGTCGGCATCATCAGCCAGCCGGACTGGCACTCGGCCGAGCCGTTTCGCGCGCTCGGCCGGCCGACGCTGTATTTCGGCGTCACCGCCGGCAACATGGACTCGATGGTCAACCGCTACACCGCCGACCGCAAACTGCGCTCCGACGACGCGTATACCGCGCATGCCGAACCCGGCAAGCGCCCCGACCGCGCCGTCACCGTGTACGCCCATCGCTGCCGCGAGGCGTTTTCCGGCACCCCCGTGATCGTCGGCTCCATCGAAGCCTCCCTGCGCCGCATCGCCCATTACGACTACTGGTCCGACACCGTGCGCCGTTCGGTACTGGCGGATTCCAAGGCCGACCTGCTCATTTTCGGCAACGCCGAACGTGCCCTGGTCGAAGTCAGCCACCGCCTGGCGCGTGGCGAGAAGATCGGCGACATCCGCGAGCTGCGCGGCACCGGCTTCATGGTGCCGCGCGACTGGCTGCCGCCCGTGCACACCGGAGAGGATGGAAGCCCGCCGTGGGTCGAACTCGATTCGACCGCGCTGGACACTCCGGGGGTGGTCGACGCCCATGTCGATCCTTATGCCGATTCCCCCATCCCTCCGGCCTCCCTCGCGCAAGCGGGCGAGGAAAATCCCCAACCGCTGCGCTTCGTACCGAAAGCCGAAAAGCTCGCCGCACGCAAGGCGCTGCGCGCCCGCACCGTCATCCGCCTGCCCGACTACGAGCAGGTGAAGAACAATCCGGTGCTGTACGCGCACGCATCGCGCGTGTTCCACCTCGAATCCAACGCCGGCAACGCGCGCGCCCTGCGACAGGCGCACGGCGAGCGCGACGTGTGGCTCAATCCGCCGCCGATTCCGCTCACCACCGCGGAGCTCGACGGCGTGTACGATCTGCCCTACGCGCGCGCGCCGCACCCGAGTTACGGCGACGCGAAGATTCCGGCGTGGGAGATGATCCGCTTCTCGATCAACATCATGCGCGGCTGCTTCGGCGGCTGCACCTTCTGCTCGATCACCGAGCACGAAGGGCGCGTCATCCAGAGCCGCTCGGAGGATTCGATCGTGCGCGAGATCGAAGCCATCCGCGACAGGACGCCGGGCTTCACCGGCATCATTTCTGACCTCGGCGGCCCCACCGCCAACATGTACCAGCTCAACTGCAAGTCGACCACGATCCAGCAGGCGTGCCGCCGGCTGTCCTGCGTCTATCCCGACATCTGCGACAACCTCGTCACCGATCACGCGCCGCTCATCCACCTGTACCGCCGCGCGCGGCAGATTCCCGGCGTCAAGCGCATCCACATCAGCTCGGGTCTGAGATATGACCTCGCGGTGCGCTCACCGGAATACGTGAAGGAGCTGGTGCAGCACCACGTCGGCGGCTATCTCAAGATCGCCCCCGAGCACACCGAGGCGGGACCGCTGTCGAAGATGATGAAGCCGGGCATCGGCGCCTACGACCGCTTCAAGCAGATGTTCGAGGCCGCCTCGAAGGCCGTCGGCAAGCAGCAGTACCTCATCCCCTATTTCATCGCCGCCCACCCCGGCACCACCGACGAGGACATGCTCAACCTCGCGCTGTGGCTGAAGACGCACGACTTCCGCCTCGACCAGGTGCAGACCTTCCTGCCCACGCCGATGGCGCTCGCCACCGCGATGTACCACACGGAAAGGAACCCGCTGAAGAAAGTGCTCGGCGGCAAGGCGGAAACCGTGTCCGTGGTCAAGCAGGGCCGCGTGCGCCGGCTGCACAAGGCCTTCCTGCGCTACCACGACCCGGACAACTGGCCGCTGCTGCGCGAGGCGCTGAAAGCCATGGGCCGCGAGGATCTCATCGGCTACGGCAAGAAGCAGCTCGTACCGCCGCACCAGCCCGCCGGCACGCGCGCACCCTGCACGCGCAAGCAGGCCGCCAGCCCCGCCACAGCAAAATCGGCCCGGCCCGCACCCGGCAAACCCAAGCCCGGCAAGCCCGCGCCGTCCGGCGACGGCCGCCCGCACCAGGTCCCCAAGCACCCTCTCAGCCAGCGCCGCGGCGGCGGACGAACCCGGTAGGCGGGGCGTCCGAAATGACCACCCCCAGCGAGCGCCTTCGCGCCAAGCTCAACCTCGAAACCGCGCGCAGGGCCTGGGCCGAGTTGCAGCGCCCCTTCGCGCGCGGCGTCGTGATCAAGGTCGCGCCGGGCATGGACCTGGTCGATGCTGCGGTCCATGTCGCCCGGAACGACGCCGCAGCCGTGCAGGAATGGCTCGCCGACGGACGCATCGCGCGCGCCGAAGCGTGTGACGCCAAGGATTGGCACGCACGCCAGCCCGCTTTCTGGGCCGTGGTGGTCGCGCCGTGGGTGCTGATCCAGGAGACGGCGCCCAAACCGGACGCCTGAACGCCGCTCAGGCGGCGAGGCTGTCCTTCACCCGCACCAGCCGCGCACGCGCCTCGACGGCAACACCATGGACCTCGGTATTGGATTCCAGCTTGACCATGACGTTCG
>JANJXF010000200.1 GCA_024709165.1 Thiobacillus sp.
GCCCGGGCGGAAAGTCAAAGGAGTCGACATGAAAGCACTGCCCCTCGGATTGCTCGCGCTGTTCGCTGCTTCCACCGCGTACGCGGTGGAATACACCACGGTGCTGCCCAAGCAGAGTCGGGTCGAATTCGAATTCCGCCAGATGGGCGTGCCGGTGAAGGGCAGCTTCAAGCGTTTCACCACCCAGATGGCGTTCGATCCGGCGCGCCCCGAAGCCGCTCGTGCGCAGATCGAGATCGATCTCGCCAGCATCGACGCCGGCTCGGCAGAAGCCGACGACGAAGCCGCCGGCAAGCTCTGGTTCAACCGCAGCGCCTATCCCAAGGCGAGCTTCGTGTCGTCCACCGTGCGCGCGCTCGGCAATGACCGCTACGAGATGCGCGGCACACTCGCCCTCAAGGGTCGCAGCCGCGAACTCGTCGTTCCGGTACGCTTCGTGCCCGGTAAGACCGCCGCCGCCTTCGACGGCAGCTTCAGTCTCAACCGTCTCGACTTCGGCATCGGCGAAGGTATGTGGGCCGACGTGTCCACCGTCGCCAACGAGGTTCGGGTGTCCTTCCGTATTGCCGCCACCGGCAAGTAACCCGTCGTTCCATCCACCAAGGAGCTCCGCATGAAACGAATCGCCTCTCTCGCCGCACTGGCCGCGCTTGCCGTTACCGCCCACGCCGCCCCGGAAACCTACACCGTCGACAACAGCCATACTTTCCCGTATTTCACCTACAGCCACTTTGGCTTCTCCAATCAGACCCACCGCTTCGACAAGGCCAGCGGCACGGTCACGCTCGACCGGGCGGCAAAGAACGGCGCAGTGGACATCGTGATCGACGCGACCTCGGTGAGCACCGGCTACCCCTTGTTCAACGAGCACATCCAGAGTGAGGATTTCTTCGACACCGCGCGCAATCCGACCATCACGTTCAAGTCGCAGGCGGTGAAATTCAAGGGCGACCAGCCGGCGAGCGTCACCGGCGACCTGACCATCAAGGGCGTCACCCGGCCGGTGACGCTGACGATCACCCAGTTCAAGTGCATGCCGCATCCGATCCGCAAGGTCGATGCCTGCGGCGCCAACGCCAGCACGAAACTCAAGCGGTCCGATTTCAACATGGGCAAGTACGCACCGGGCGTCGGCGACGACGTCTCGCTGGTGATCGCGATCGAAGTCTACAAGGCTGCACCGGCACAGTGAGTCCTGTCGGCGGCGTCCGGTAAAATACGGCTTTGCCGTCCGGAACGCCGCCTGTGGAAGCCCATCGCCTCGAACTGCTCGCGCCGGCGCGCGACGCCGACATCGGCATCGAAGCCGTCAACCACGGTGCCGACGCGGTGTATATCGGCGGGCCGTCCTTCGGCGCGCGTGCGGCGGCGGCCAACGCCATCGCCGACATCGCGCGGCTCG
>JANJXF010000108.1 GCA_024709165.1 Thiobacillus sp.
CGTCAATGGTCGCGCCGATGAGCGCCCGCTCTATTTCTCCGTCAAGCGCTTGATCACGCCGGCCGCCCATTCGCGGCCGCCCAGGCCGAAGGCCAGCGCGAAAGCCAGGCCGATCGCGCCGAAGCCGATCTGGAATGCGGCGGTGAGCAGTTGGGTGCCGATCGCCAGTTGCTCCAGTGCGACGAAGACGACGAACACGATCACCGCATATTCGGCAATGGTGCTGATCGTCAGCGCGCCTCCTACGCCGATGTTGTTGAGATAGGCGAACACGAGGCGGTTGATGAAGCGCGCGACGAGCACGCCGAACACCAGCACCAGAATGGCCACGATGATGTTGGGAATGTAGAGCACGACCTTGTTGAACAGGTCGGCAACCATGTGCAGGCCGAGGCTGTTGGCGACGGTGACGACGACGACGAAGATGACGATCCAGTAGGCTAGGCGGGCAAGCAGGCGCGACAGGCTCACATCGAGATTGCCCTGCTTGAGGAAGGCCTCGATGCCGGTGCGTTCGGCCAGCTGGTCGAAGCGCAACACGTCGAGCAGTTTGGTCACGCCGGTGCGCACCAGGTTGGCGAACAGCCAGCCGACGAACAGCAGCACCAGCGCCGCCAGCAACTGGGGTACGAATCCTGCGAGCTGGGTCCAGAAAGACGTCAGTGAGGCCACGAATACGTCGAGTTGCTGCTGCATGGCACACGCCTCCTTTGTTGTGGTGGTTTTTTATTATAACCACGGTGCTCCGGACGGCTTTCTAACGCCGGGGTGGCTGTTGCTCGTCGGTTTTTGGGCATACACTCGATATAGTCGAGTGAGCCACGCGCGTATGTTCAACGAAACCGAACACACCGTTTTCCTTCCGCACGACCGCCTCGGTGCGCTGCTCGCAGCAATCCGCGCGGGCGGCTGGCAGTGCGTGGGACCGCGCGTGGAGCAGGGCACCATCGTCATGGCGCCGCTCGCCGAAGATGAAGACCTGCCGCGCGGCGTGCAGGCCGAACAGGCGCCGGGGCAATACCGGCTCGGTACGGATGCGAAACGGCGCCATTTCGCCTGGGCCAACGGCCCGCAGGCGATCAAGCCGCTGATTTTCGCGCCGCAGGAAACACTGTGGCGCGTGGCGCGGGATGCCGACGGCAGGCTGGCGTTCGAGACAGTCATGCCGGACGCGCCGAAGCTCGCCGTGATCGGCGTGCGTGCCTGCGATCTGGCGGCCCTGGCGTTGCAGGATGCGCATTTCCTGCGCAAGGGGCGCACCGACGCCCACTATGGCGCGCGCCGTGCGCAGCTTTTTCTGGTTGCGGTGCAGTGCGCCGTGCCGGCCTCCACGTGTTTTTGCGCCTCCACCGGTGACGGGCCGACGCCGACCGTGGGTTACGACCTTGCGCTCGCCGAGCTCGACGAGGGTTTCGTTGCGGTGGCAGGAAGCGCGCCGGGACGCGCGGTGCTGCATGCGCTCGGTCTTGCCGAAGCCTCGCCGGTGCAGATCGCTGCGGCGCGAGAGCAGGGGGACGCCGCGGCGGCCGCGCAGACGCGACGCCTGCCCGGACGCGATCTGCGTGAGGCGTTGATGGCGCGGCTGAAACATCCGCAGTGGGACGCCGTTGCCGAGCGCTGCCTCGCCTGCGGCAACTGCACGGCGGTGTGCCCCACCTGCTTCTGCCATACGGAACACGATATCCCCGCACTCGACGGCGCATCGAGCCGTCACGAGCGCGAGTGGGATTCGTGCTTCGGCGAGACGCACGGCCACCTTCACGGTTTCAACGTGCGTCCCGACATCCGCACGCGCTACCGCCAGTGGCTGACGCACAAGCTTGCCGGCTGGCACGATCAGTTCGGCCGTAGCGGTTGCGTCGGCTGCGGACGCTGCATCGCGTGGTGCCCGGCCGGCATCGACTTCACCGCGGAAGTCGCGGCGCTGACCGGCGCTTCCGGCGGGTCCGGGATGGAGGAACGCTGACGTGCCGCATGCCCCGATCGATGTCGGGCCCCCGCATGCTGCGACGGTGGTGTCGCGCGTGCAGGAATCGCCGACCATTTTCACCCTGCGCCTGCACCTCGACGACCCCGATGCACAGGCCGCGTTCCGCTTCGCACCGGGACAGTTCAACATGCTGTATCTGTACGGCGTCGGCGAGGTGCCGGTGTCGATCATGTCGGATCCGGAAGAACACGACATCATCGGCCACACCATCCGTGCGCTCGGCCGCGTCACGCGCGGGCTGTCGGCCCTGCAGCCGGGCGATCGCGTGGGGGTGCGCGGGCCCTTCGGTCGTGGCTGGCCGCTGCAGGACCTGGGTGGCAACGACATCGTGCTGGTCACCGGCGGCCTGGGTTGCGCGCCCGCGGTGTCGGTGATCCACTATGTGCTGCGCCGCCGCGCGCGCTTCGGCAAGCTGGTGGTCATCCAGGGCGTGAAGCACGCCGACGACCTCATCTGGCGCATGCAGTACGAGCAATGGGCGAAGCTGCCCGACACCCAGGTGCTGGTCGCGGCGAGCGAGGGTGCCGCGTTCTGGCCCTGGCACGTCGGCCGCGTGACGGAACTGTTCGGCCTTGCCCGTTTCAACCCGGAGCGCGCGGTGGCCATGCTGTGCGGTCCAGAAGGCATGATGCGCGCCGCAGCGGAAAGCCTGCTCGGGCGCGGTCTGCCCGAAACCCACCTGTACCTCAGCATGGAACGCAACATGCAGTGCGGGGTGGGGCGGTGCGGCCACTGCCAGTTCGGCGGTGCCTTCGTCTGCCAGAACGGTCCCGTGTTCAACTGGGCCGAGGTCAAGGACCTGCTCGGCCATCGGGGATTCTGATGAACGCGCACACTCCATCCCGCCCACGCGTCGCAGTGCACAAGTTCAGCTCCTGCGACGGCTGTCAGCTCGCCTTTCTCAACCTGGGCGAGGACCTGCTCACGCTCGCCGCGCGCGTCGATCTCGTCTACTTCGCCGAGGCCGGGCCACTGGATGCGGACGCCGAGGTCGATGTCGCCTTCGTCGAAGGCAGCGTGTCGACGCCGGAAGACCTCGAACGCATCCAGCGCATCCGTGCACGCAGCGGCGTGCTGGTGGCGATCGGCGCATGCGCCGTGTCCGGCGGTATCCAGGGCTTGCGCAACGGCGCCGACAGCGCTTCGTGGGTGGCGCAGATTTACGACCACCCCGAGGCGATCGCCAGTCTGGAACATTCCACACCGATTGCCACGCATGTCCCGGTCGATTTTGAGTTGTGGGGCTGCCCGGTCACCAGCTCCCAGGTGCTCGGCGTGGTCAACGCCCTGCTGCTCGGCGTGAGCCCGTGCGACAACGCCGACAAGGTGTGCACCGAGTGCAAGCGCCTGGGGCATTCCTGTGTGCTGGTGACGCGCGGCATCCCGTGCATGGGGCCGGTGACGCGCGCCGGCTGCGGGGCGCTGTGTCCAGGTCTCGGGCGCGACTGCTACGGCTGCTTCGGCCCGGCCGAGAACGCCAACACCCATGCGCTGTCTGCGCAGTTCGCCCGGCTGGGGCTCGATGCACAGGCGATCGCGCGGCGCTTCCAGTCGATCAACAGTCAGGCGCCGGTGTTCCGCCAGGCGGCTGAGAAGATGAGGACAGCAGGCGATGAGTGAGTCGCGCAATGTCACGATCCGGGTGCCCGTGCTTGCACGGGTGGAGGGCGAGGGGGCGCTCGACCTCACGATCGAACAGGGCGACATCAAGGCATTGCGCCTGCGCATTTTCGAGCCGCCGCGCTTTTTCGAGAAATTTCTCGAAGGCCGTCATTACGCGGAAGTCCCGGATTTCGTCGCACGCATCTGCGGCATCTGTCCGGTGGCCTACCAGGTCACCGCGGCGCAGGCGCTGGAAACGCTGTTCGACATCGACATCGGTCCGTGGGCACGCGCGATGCGCCGCGTGTTCTACTGTGGCGAATGGATCCAGAGCCACAGCCTGCACATCCATCTGCTCGCGGCACCGGATTTCTTCGGCTGCGGCAATGCCATCGAGCTGGCCCGGATCGCCCCCGAGGAAGTGCGGCGTGGCCTGCGCCTGCAGGCGCTGGGCAACGAACTCATGGAGTTGTTCGGCGCGCGCTCGGTGCATCCGGTCGGCGTGCGCGTCGGCGGGTTTCATGCGACACCTTCGCCGGAACGTATCGACGCCCTGCGCAAGCGGCTTGCCGCTGCGCTGCCGGAGGCCGAGGCGCTGGTGCGCTGGACGGCTGGCATGGCCTTGCCGCCGGACGCACAGGATTTCGTCTCGGTGGCGATGCGCCATCCCGTCGACTACGCCATCGAGCGTGGCGAAATCGCCGCCAGCGATGGCTTGCTGATCGAGGCGGCCGCCTATCCCGAACACTTCACCGAGCGCCACGAGCCGCATTCGACGGCGCTGTTCAGCAGCTATTGTGGCCGGCCCTACCTGGTCGGACCGCTGGCGCGCCTCAACCTCAACCGCGACCGTCTGCCGGACGATGTGCAGACGCTGCTCGCCGAGGTCGGCTTCGCACTGCCAAGCGGCAACGTGTTCCACAGCATGCTGGCGCGTGCAGTGGAAATCCTCCTCGCGCTGCGCGAGGCGCTGCGCCTGCTTGCGGATTATCATGCGCCGGCGTCGCCCTGGGTCGACGCAACGCCGCGCGCCGGTGTGGCGGTCGGTTGTACCGAGGCGCCTCGCGGCCTGTTGTGGCACCGCTACGAAATCGACGCCGACGGCTTGGTGCGCAACGCGCGCATCGTGCCGCCAACCGCCCAGAACCAGGCGCGCATCGAGGAAGACCTGCGCCTGTCGCTGCTGAACTTCGGCCTCGACCATGCCGACGACGCGTTGCGTCTGCATTGCGAGAAAGTCATCCGCAACTACGATCCCTGCATTTCCTGCGCCACCCATTTCCTGCGCCTGAACGTCAGCCGATGAGGGTGCGCGTCATCGGCATCGGCTCGCCTTCCGGCGACGACCAGGCTGGCTGGCGCGTGATCGATGCTCTGGCGACGCGCGCCATCGCCGGGCCCGACGAGATCTTTCTCGAGAAGCTCGACCGTCCCGGCGCCGGGCTCATCGACCGCTTCGCGGGCGCCGACTGCGTGGTTCTGGTCGATGCGATGTGCAGCGGCGCGACACCCGGCGACATCCACAATCTTTCCCGAACCGACTGGGCGGCGTATCGCGGCGGCCTGTCGAGCCACGGTTTCGGCGTGTTCGATGCGCTCGCGCTGGCGCAGGCACTGCTGGCGCTGCCGCCGCGGCTGGAGGTATATGGCATCGAGATCGCCTCAAGCGAGCCGGGCGCACGCCCTGGTGCGGCCGTATGTTCGGCGGTGGAGCGGCTTGCGGATCGGCTTGCCGGGCTGTTGAACGGCGGGATCTGAGATTGGCGCCCGCGTTTCAGCCAGGCAGATCCTCACGCCGCAGCAGGAACACGAACTGGTCGCCGCCCGCCGTGTCGAGCCAGGTGAAGGGTAGGGTGGGATAGGCCGCTTCCAGCGCGTCGCGATTGTGGCCGATCTCGACGACCAGGAGCCCGCCAGGGTTGAGGTGCGCTTTCGCCTGCGCGAGGATCTGCCGCGTGGCATCCAGGCCATCTTCACCCGAACCCAGCGCCAGTGCAGGTTCCGCGCGATATTCCGGCGGCAGGACGGCGACCGATGCGGCGTTGACGTAGGGCGGATTGCTGAGGATGAGGTCGTAGCTGCGGCCACCAAGTGCGGCGAACAGGTCCGACTCGATCGGCGCGACGCGTGCGCCCAGACCATAATCCGCGATGTTCTTCTGCGCAACAGCCAGCGCGTCCGGCGACAGCTCGACCGCGTCGATGTCGGCGCCCGGAAACGCCAGCGCGGCAAGGATGGCGAGGCAGCCCGAGCCGGTGCACAGGTCGAGCACGCGCGTCACCGCATCCGCGTCGTCGATCCAGGGTGCGAGCTGGTCGTGCAGCAGCTCGGCGATGAAGGAGCGCGGCACGATCGCGCGTTCGTCGACGTAGAAACGGTGCCCGGCGAGCCACGCCTCGTGCGTGAGGTAGGCGGCCGGCAGACGCTCGCGCACGCGCCGCTCGACAATGGCCTGCACCGCCTCGCCCTCGCCGTGCGTGAGACTCGCGTCGAGAAAAGGTTCGAGGCGGTCGAGCGGCAGGTGCAGCGTGTGCAGGATGAGATAGGCCGCCTCGTCGAAGGCGTTGTCCGAGCCGTGGCCGAAGAACAGCCCCGCTTCATTGAAACGCGACACCGCGAAGCGCAGCCAGTCGCGCACGGTAATGAGGGATTCGGTGTCGTCGAAGTGTTTCATGTCGTGTTCAAAACTGCGCTGAAAAACCTCAACCCAGCAGCTTCTCCAGCGTTTTCTCGTAAATTGCCGACAACGGCTCGATGTTTTCCACCGCGACACACTCGTTCAGCTTGTGGATACTCGCGTTCAAGGGGCCGAATTCGACCACTTCGCGGCAGAGTTCCGCGATGAAACGGCCGTCCGAGGTTCCGCCCGAGGTGGACAGTCCGGGCGAGACGCCGGTCACCTCGCGGATCGCTTCGGCGAGCCTGTCGCACAGGGTGTCGCGCGGTGTGACGAAAGGTTTGGCGGAAAGGCTCCAGTCGATTTCGTAGTCGAGGCCGTGGCTGTCGAGGATCTCGTGCATCGCGTCCTTCAGTCCTTCGGCGCTGCTGGCGGTGGCGTAGCGGAAGTTGAACAGGATTTCGACTTCCCCCGGAATCACGTTGGTCGCGCCGGTGCCGCCGCGGATGTTCGAGATTTGCCAGGTGGTCGGCGGGAACCAGGCGTTGCCTTCGTCCCACATGGTATCGGCGAGTTCGGCGATGGCGGGCGCCACCAGATGTACCGGATTCTTCGCCAGGTGGGGATAGGCGATGTGGCCCTGCACGCCCTTGACGCGCAGCGTGCCGGACAACGAGCCGCGTCGGCCGTTCTTGATCGTGTCGCCGAATTCCGCGGCGCTGGTCGGTTCGCCGACGATGCAGTAGTCGAGCGTCTCGCCGCGCGCGCGCAGCGCGTCGATCACCCTGACCGTGCCGTCGGTGGCGGGGCCTTCCTCGTCCGAGGTGAGCAGGAAGGCGATCGAACCGGCGTGATCGGGGTGCGTGGCGAGGAAGCGTTCGGTCGCCGTGACGAAGGCGGCGAGCGAGGTCTTCATGTCGGCGGCGCCGCGCGCGTAGAGCATGCCGTCACGCACGGCGGGCTCGAATGGGCCGGACACCCACTGGTCGAGCGGGCCGGGCGGCACGACATCGGTGTGGCCGGCGAGGCACACCACCGGCGCGGCCGCGCCCTTGCGCGCCCACAGGTTGTCGACGCCATTGTGGCGGTGGCGCTCGATATGAAAGCCGAGCCGTTCCAGCCGCGCGGCAATCACGTCCTGGCAGCCCGCGTCGTCCGGCGTCAGCGACTTGCGTCGCAGCAGTTCCAGCGCAAGATCGAGCGTGTCCTGTTTCATTGCCGCGTCAGTCTCCGAAAAGGGCATGGTACTGGTCTTCGGAAAAACCGACATGATAGCGCCCCGCGTGCTCCAGCACCGGGCGCTTGATCACACTCGGCTGCGCGAGCATCAGTGCGATGGCGCCGGCCTCGTTGTCCGCGGCCGCCTTGTCGATATCGGCGAGCTTGCGCCAGGTGGCGCCGCGGGTGTTCAGCAGCGCCTTCCAGCCGGTCTCGCGGATGACGCCACGCAGCCAGGCTGCATCGACCCCCTCTTTTTTGAAATCGTGAAATGCGACGTCGTGTCCGTGTGCGGCAAGCCAGGCGCGCGCTTTCTTGACCGTCGTGCAGTTGGGAATGCCGTAAAGCTTCATGTGCGGTGTCGTCCGCGCCGACCGGGCGGCAACAGGACGTAGAATCGTTCCAATGCGAATGTAAGGATTCTAACCGACGCAATGCATCCCGCCTCTCATCCTGTACTCGACGATACGCCGCCGGTGAACCCTGGCCTGCGCTCGATCGGCCGCCTGTTTCCCTACATGTGGGAGTTTCGTGGACGCGTGCTGCTGGCGCTGGCGCTGTTGATCGGTGCAAAACTCGCCTCGGTGGCGGTGCCGCTGGTGCTGAAACACATCGTCGACGCGCTCGACCATCCGCGTTCGGAACTCGTGCTGCCGCTCGCCCTCATTCTCGCCTACGGTGTGCTGCGCTTCGCCAGCACGACGTTTGCCGACCTGCGCGACGTGGTATTCGCCAAGGTCACGCAACGGGCGATGCGCCGCATCAGCATGGCGGTGTTCGATCATCTGCATGGCCTGTCGCTGCGCTTCCATCTGGAACGCCACACCGGCGGCATCACGCGCGACATCGAGCGCGGCGCCAAGGCGGTGTCGAGCCTGGTCGGTTACCTGCTGTTCCGCATCACGCCGACGGTGCTGGAGATCCTGATGGTCGCCGGCATTCTCTTCGTCAAGCTCGACTGGGTGTTCGGCTTCATCACCCTGGGGACGCTCGCCGCCTACATCGGCTTCACCGTCACCATCACCGAATGGCGCACGCAGTTCGTGCGGCGCGCCAATACCCTCGATTCGCAGGCCTACGGCCGCGCCATCGACAGTCTGCTGAATTACGAGACGGTGAAGTATTTCGGCAACGAGCGCTACGAAGCGCGCCGCTACGATGGAAGTCTGATCGAGTGGGAAGACATGGCAATGAAGTCGCAGCGCACGCTTGGCCTGCTCAACATCGCGCAGGCCGGCGTCATCGCCATCGGCGTCACGCTGATGGTGTTGCGTGCTGCCGCGGGGGTGGTGAACGGCACGCTGACCCTGGGCGATCTGGTGATGGTCAACGCCTTCCTGCTGCAGATGTTCCAGCCGCTCGGTTTTCTCGGCGTGATGTACCGCCAGGTCAAGGAATCGCTTGCCGACGTCGAGCGCATGTGCGCTCTGCTGCAACGCCCGCGCGAGGTCGAGGACGTGCCCGGTGCGCGCGCGCTCGACGTCACTGCCGGGGAGGTGGTGTTCGAGCATGTGAGCTTCGCCTACAACCCCGACCGTCCGATTCTGCACGACGTCAGCTTCACCATCCCGGCTGGCCGCAGCGTTGCTGCCGTGGGGGCGAGCGGGGCCGGCAAGTCGACGCTCGCCAGGTTGCTGTTCCGCTTCTACGACGTCGGCGCGGGCGGCATCCGCATCGACGGCCAGGACGTCCGCCACGTCACCCAGGAGTCGCTACGTGCCGCCATCGGCGTGGTGCCGCAGGATACCGTGCTGTTCAACGACAGCATCTACTACAACATCGCTTACGGTCAGCCGGATACGACGCGGGAACAGGTGGTCGAGGCGGCGCGGGCGGCGCACATCCTCGACTTCATCGAGTCGCTGCCGCAGGGCTGGGACACGGTGGTGGGGGAACGCGGACTGAAGCTTTCGGGCGGCGAGAAGCAGCGCGTGGCGATTGCCCGCACGCTGCTGAAGAATCCGGCCATTCTTGTGCTGGACGAGGCCACGTCGGCACTCGATACCCGCACGGAAAAGGCGATCCAGGCGGAACTTCTGGAGATCGCGAAGAGCCGCACCAGTCTCATCATCGCTCACCGCCTGTCCACCGTGGTGGAGGCCGATGAGATCCTGGTGTTCGAGGGCGGGCGCATCGTCGAGCGCGGACGCCATGCCGACCTGCTGGCATGCGACGGCGTCTATGCCCACATGTGGGCGCTGCAGCAGCAACAGCACGAGGACGCGGAGGCGTGATTGCATCCCTGCTGCAGCCCGGCGTGCGTCCGCGGGAAGTCTGGGCGTGGGCGATGTACGACTTCGCCAACTCCGGCTATACGACGGTGGTCATTACCGCCGTGTTCAGCGCCTACTTCGTGGGGGTCGTCGCCGGCGACGCACCGTGGGCGACCTTCGCGTGGACGCTTGCATTGTCGGTTTCCTACGCGCTGGTGATGCTGAGCGCGCCCCTGGTCGGCGCCTGGGCCGATGCCCACGCCAGCAAGAAAAAACTGCTGTGGCTCACTACGCTGGGCTGCGTCGGCTTCACTGCGCTCTTGTATTGCGCCGGGCCGGGGACGCTGGTGCTGGCGATCGTCGCGCTGGTGCTGTCGAATTATTTTTTCGGTACCGGCGAAAATCTCATCGCCGCCTTCCTGCCGGAACTTGCCCGTCCGCGTGCGCTTGGCCGCGTGTCCGGCTGGGGCTGGTCGCTCGGTTATGTCGGGGGGCTCGTTTCACTGGCGGCCAGCCTGATCTGGATCGGCTGGGCGCAGGAACATGGCCAGGGCGCCGACCGGTTCGTGCCGGTGAGCATGCTCATCACTGCTGCGCTGTTTCTGGCGGCCAGTCTACCTACACTTGTGTTGCTGCGCGAACGCGCTGCGCCCCGGCCGCAACGGCATGTGCGCAACGCATGGGCGCAGGTGCGTCACACGCTCGGCCATCTGCGGCGGCTGCCCGACCTGCGACGCTTTCTCGTCTGCACCGTGCTGTACCAGGCGGGCATTCAGGCGGTCATCGCACTGGCGGCGATCTACGCCAGCCAGGTGTTCCATTTCGACACTGCACGCACCATCCGCCTAGTGCTGGTGGTGAACGTCACCGCCGCGCTCGGCGCGTTCGTCTTCGGCCATGTGCAGGATCGCATCGGCCACGTGCGCGCGATCGCGCTGACGCTCGTCGGCTGGATCGGTATGGTGCTGCTGGCGTGGGCGGCGCCCGACGAAGGCATGTTCTGGGTTGCCGCCAATCTCGCCGGCCTGTGCATGGGCGCGTCCCAGTCGGCCGGGCGGGCAATGGTCGGCCTGCTCGCACCTCCGGCGCAGCAGGCGGAATTCTTCGGGCTGTGGGGTCTTGCGGTAAAGCTCGCTTCGATCCTGGGGCCGTTGACTTACGGTGCGGCAAGCTGGATCACCGCGGGCGACCACCGGCAGGCGCTGCTCGTCACCGGCAGCTTCTTCGTCGCCGGATTGCTCGCGCTGCGCGGCGTCGATGCGGGGCGGGGCTGGCGGGCTGCGCAGCGGTTCGCTCGGCGCAACGGCCTGTCCTGACACACTGGATTGACAGGCGCACTATTTTTTGGGCACACTAGAACGAACGTTCGTTCTAGTGTGCCCTGGCTCATGCTTGCTGCCGTTCGTCCCGACCTGCGCGCGCGCGTAGTCGATGCCGCGCTCGACCTGTTTTCCGGGCAGGGCTACTTCAACACTTCGGTGCACGAAATCGTGCGTGCTGCGGGTGTTAGCATCGGCTCGATCTACCACCATTTCGGCGACAAGGAGGGCATTGCGCGTGCGCTGCACGCGCATCTGGGCGGGCGCATGGCGCAGATGGTCGAGGACGCGGTTGCGCGTCACGATACCTGCCGCGAACAGTCGCGTGAGCTCGTCGCGCGGTTGTTCGCGATGACGGAAGCCGAACCACGCACCATGGCCTTCCTGTTCTACGCGCGGCACCGCGAGTTCCTGCCGGACGAACCGCCGGTCTGCTCGTCGCGCCCCTTCGTCTTGCTGCGCGAACTCGTCGAGCGCGGCATGGCGCGTGGAGAAGTGCGCCGCCTGGATGTGCTGGTGGCGTCGTCGAGCCTGTTCGGCGGTGCATTCCGCATGATCGCCTCGCGCCTTGACGGCATCGTGCCCGAGCCGCTGCCCGTCTACCTCGACGAGGTGTGGGGCTGCGGCTGGCGCGCGGTCGCCGCAGACATCCCACAACCCTCACGCAGGAGAAAATCCGCATGACCGAAATCTTTCAGCCGCCCGACGACCTGTGCGCCGGCTGTGTCTACTATCCGCCCAATCTGCCGCGTCATGCCTATGCGGACGACGACTGGGCGATGCTGCAGGCGCGCACCTGCGCGTTCGAGCATGCGCCAGGCGACTCGGACTGCCTGGTCAGCCGCAAGACCAGTTGCAGTCTCGTCGACCTGCGTGCAATGGGTGCGCGGATCTGATTGCACGCGCCGGGCACCCGGAGGCCATGAAGACGGCGGTGGGCGCTCTTGTTCTGAAATGCGGGGCGGGCATAATCGCCCCATGTCCGCCCCCGCCCTGCCGCCTGCCGTTTTCCTCATGGGGCCGACCGCCAGCGGCAAGACCGCGCTGGCGATTGCACTCGCCGAACGCTTTCCGCTGGAGATCGTCAGTGTCGATTCCGCGCTGGTGTACCGCGGCATGGACATCGGCAGTGCCAAACCCGACGCCGCCACGCTGGCGCGTGCGCCGCACCATCTCATCGACATCCGCGACCCGACGGAAACCTACTCGGCCGCGGCCTTTCGCGACGACGCGCTGCGCCTCATGGCCGACATCACCGCGCGCGGCCGCGTGCCGTTCCTGGTCGGCGGCACCATGCTGTATTTTCGCGCCCTGCTGAAGGGACTGGACGATTTGCCGCGCGCCGACGCCGCACTGCGCCGCGCGATCGAAGCCGATGCGGCCGTGCGGGGCTGGCCGGCGCTGCACGCCGATCTTGCCGCGGTCGATGCGGCGACGGCCGCACGCCTGGCACCGAATGATGCGCAACGTATCGGCCGTGCGCTGGAAATCTTCCGCCTGAGCGGTCGGCCCATGTCGGCCTTGCTCGCCCGTACCGAGAACGTGCTGCCTTATCGCGTGCTCCAGCTCGCGCTCGTTCCGTCCGACCGCGCCGAACTGCACCGGCGCATCGCCACGCGCTTCGACGCCATGCTGGCCGAAGGCCTGCTCGACGAAGTGCGGCGTCTGCGCGCCGATCCACGCCTGACGCCGGATCGACCGGCCATGCGCGCGGTCGGCTATCGCCAGGCCTGGGCCTTTCTCGATGGAGTCATCGACATCGAGGCACTGCGCGAACAAGGCATTGCCGCCACCCGGCAGCTCGCCAAGCGCCAGCTCACCTGGCTGCGGTCGTGGGCGGACGCCGTCGTGCTGGACTGTCTTGCCGCGGATCTTGAAGCGCAGGCGACCGTGCGCGTGGCCGCGCATCTCGGTGCATAGCGCGCTCAGGGATCGGTCGATTCCACCTTCACCTGCGCGCGTCCGTGCTGAAAACGCAGGTCGAGCGCATCGCCCGCGGCGAGTGTCGCGGCGTCCTGCACCACGCGACCGTCCGGGTGCTGCACGATACTGTAGCCGCGCGCGAGCACGTTGTCGGGATTGAGATGCGAAAGACCACCGGCGAAGCGTGCGAGGCCGAGCTGCCGGTGCGCGAGGGCGCCCGCCATGGCGCGCCGATGGCGCATCGCCAGCGCATCGAGCTGGACGCCGTGGCGCTGCAGCAGGTGGGCAGGGCTCACCAGCCACCGGCCGAGTGCTTCCAGTCGGGCCGCTTCACGCGCCAGCCGCAGGTGCTGGGCACCGGCCATGCGACGCGCGTACTGTGTCAGAGCGTCCTGCAGGCGGCGCAACTGTTCGGCCGGATGCACCAGGCGTCGCGCCAGGTAATCCAGTTGCTGCATGCCAGCGTGCACGCGGCGTTGCAAATGCTGACGCAGATGATGCGCGTGGCGGTCGAGCGCGCGCAGTAGATCCTCGCGCAGCGGGCTGGCCAGTTCGGCGGCGGCGGTGGGTGTCGGCGCGCGCAGGTCGGCGGCGAAATCGGCCAGTGTGAAGTCGGTCTCGTGGCCGACCCCGCTCACCACCGGAATCGGGCTGGCGGCGATCGCGCGCACCACGGCTTCGTCGTTGAACGCCCACAGATCTTCCAGCGAACCGCCGCCGCGGCACACCAGCAGCACGTCGCATTCGGCGCGCGTGCCCGCGGTGCGGATCGCGGCGGCAATCTGCGCGCCGGCGTCAGAGCCCTGAACCGGCGTGGGGTAAACGATCACCGGCAGTCCCGGCATGCGCCGCGCCAGCGCGGTCAGCACGTCGTGCAGCGCGGCGGCCTGCGGCGAGGTGACGATGCCAAGCCGGCGTGGAAAGCGGGGCAGGGGACGCTTCTTCGCCGGGTCGAACAGGCCTTCCGCTTCCAGCTTCGCCTTGAGTCTGAGGTAGGCCTCGTACAGGCGACCGGTGCCGGCACGCCGGATCTGCTCGACGCCGAGCTGGAATTCGCCACGCGCTTCGTACAGCGAAGGCAGGGCGCGCACTTCGACGTGCTCGCCGTTGGCGGGCGTGAAGTCGGCGAACTGGTTACGGCCGCGAAACATCACGCAGCGCACCTGCGCGCCGGCATCCTTGATGGCGAAGTACCAGTGCCCCGATACGGCGCGGGTGAAGTTGGACACCTCGCCCTCGACCCATAGCAACGGCAGCTGCGATTCCAGCGCACGGCGCGCCATGCGGTTGAGTTCGCTCACGGTGAGCACAGGCACGGCGGAGTCGGCTGCGCGGCTGTCGTCGAAAGAATCCATGTCGCGGAGCATAGCGGGTTTGCCGGCGAACCGCTTCATGCACAGCCGTACAGCCTTGATCGGGGACGCCCGTTTACCCCTGTTGACGGCACACGTATTTATGTAACTTGTTGATTTAACGTATAAAACTGAGATGGCTAGTTTTTGGGCCCGAAACGAAATCCCTTTGGGGACGGGCGCTTAGGGAGCACGGGTGCGACTTTCTCACAGAGTTATCCACATGAATTGTGGAGAACTCGCTCGCGTCCCGTTCGCTCGCCGATTTGTTGCGACGCTTGCTCAAACCCGCGCGCGGGCGCTACATTTCGTTTCTTGTGTTCATCGGGAGTGGAATCCAGTGCTTGCCATCATCGAGGCCGCCGGCTGGCCAGTCTGGCCGTTGATCCTGGCGTCGGTCATCGCCGTCGCCATCATCATCGAACGCCTTTACAGCCTGCGCAACCGCGAAGTGATGCCGGACGGCCTGCTCGCCGAGACGGTCAAGGCGTATCACGAGCGCGGCGTGACGACCGAACTGCTGAGCAGACTCACCGAGAGTTCGCCGTTGGGCCGGATTTTTGCGACGGCCCTGAAAAACGCGCACAACTCGCGCGAAGTGATGCGCGAGTCGATCGAGGAATCCGGGCGCGCCGTCACGCACGAACTCGACCGCTTTCTCACCTCGCTCGGCACGGTGGCCAGCATGGCGCCGTTGCTCGGCCTGTTTGGCACCGTGGTCGGCATGATCGAGATCTTCGGCGCGCAGACGGCGACCGGCACCAATCCCGGCCAGCTCGCCCACGGCATCTCGATTGCGCTGTACAACACCGCGTTCGGCCTCATCATCGCGATTCCCGCGATGATCTTTTATCGCTACTTCCGCGCCAAGGTCGAGCGTCTGGTGGTCGACATGGAGCAGCAGGCGGTCAAGCTGGTCGAGATCGTTCAGGGCGACCGGAAGTAAGCCATGAACTTCAGAAGAGGCCGCCGCGAGGACTACCCGGAAATCAACCTGATTCCGTTTATCGACATCCTGCTCGTCATCGTGATCTTTCTCGCCGTGACGACCACTTACGCGCGCTTTGCCGAACTCAAGATCAACCTGCCCACCAGCACCGCCGAGCAGACGCCGACACAGCCGAAGCAGATCGAGGTCGCAGTGGCGGAGGATGGCCGTTACCAGATCGATGAACGCGCACTGGGCGACGCCAATATCGACGCGCTGGCCGCGGCGTTGCAGGCGGCAGCGACCAACCAGACCGATCCCGTGGTGGTGATCAACGCCGACGCACGGGCCACCCACCAGGCGGTGGTGAACGTGATGGAGGCCGCGCGCCGGGTCGGCCTTGCGCGCATCACCTTCGCCACGCAGACGCCTCCCTGACGGGGCTGCCGATGGTGTTTTCCAGGCGGCTGTGGGCGCGCACCGGTGCGCTCACGCTGCTGCTGCTTCCGTTTTCCGCGCTGTTCGCCGCCGCCGCCGCGCTGCGCCGGCTGGCCTACCGCCGCGGCTGGCTGGCGGTGGTTCGTGTCGGGGTGCCGGTGATCGTCGTCGGCAACATCACGGCCGGCGGCAGCGGCAAGACGCCCATGGCGATCTGGCTGGTGAATCATCTGCGCGCGCGCGGCTACCGGCCCGGCGTGGTCAGTCGTGGCTATGGTGGCCACGCGCGCGGCTGCGTCGATGTGAACGCGAGCCGTTCGCCCGCCGAGGTCGGCGACGAGCCGCTGCTGATCCATCTCAAGACCGGCGCGCCGGTGGTCGTGGGGCGCGATCGTGTCTCCGCGGCACGCACCCTGCTGGCGCGATATCCGGGCGTCGACCTCATCGTGGCGGACGACGGCCTGCAGCACTATCGTCTGGCGCGCGATCTCGAGCTCGTGGTCGTCGACGCAGCCGCCGGCTTCGGCAACGGCTGGCCGCTGCCGGCCGGGCCCTTGCGCGAGCCGCGCAGCCGCTTGCAGACAGCCGATGCGCTGATCCAGGTGGTGCGTCCCGGTGCGCAGCCGCGCGATTTCGCCGGGTGGCGCGCCGATTTCGTCGCCGGCCGCGCCTGGTGCCTGCGCAGTCCCGACGTGCGGCGGCCGCTCGAAGACTTGCCGCAGGGCGAGTGGCTCGCCGCCACGGGCATCGGCCGGCCCGAAGGGTTCTTCGATCTGCTTGCCACCCACGGCGTGCGTTTCAAGCCGCGCGCCTTTGCCGATCACCACGCCTTCGCGGCCGGCGAACTGCCGGTCGATGGGCGGGTGCTGATGACCGAGAAAGACGCGGTAAAATGCCGGGATTTTGCGGGCGCCGACTGGTGGGCGGTGGAACTCGAAGCCGTACCGGAGCCGGCATGGGTCGATTGGCTGGATGCGCGCATCCCACGATGACGATAAATACATGGGATACGCCGGGAAGGGGACATCGAATGCAGACTTCGAACTGGACGGATCGGCGCCATCCCTGCCGCTGGGTGACGGAAGGCGAGGACGGCTTCTGGGTGCCGCAGCGTTCCGAAATCCTCACCCAGTTTTTCACCCGCTACCTGTTCTTCTCGCTGGCGGCGATTTATTTTTCCACCCTGGACGCCGTGCCGCCGGCGTTCTTCACCGTCGAGCAGCTGCTGATTGCCCTCGGTGTCTATTTCGTCATCAACAGCTGGTTCTTTCGGCTCGCCCTGCAGGGGGTGACGTTGCTGAAGATCCGCAGTGCGATGGCGGCCGATCTCATCATCGTCACCCTGTGCGTGATCCACGATCCCAATCCGATTCCGCCGTCCGCGCTGGCGTTTCTCATGGTGCTGCTCGGCAACGGCATGCGCTATGGCATGCGCCTGTTCAGCGAAGTGCTCGGCGGCGCCCTGCTCGGCATGGCGGTCGCCTTTGCGTTTCGTTATCGCCTCGGCGGTTTCCCGGTTGGCGCGGGGGATGTCTTTTTCGGCGTGTTCTGGGTCACGCTCGCGGTGTATGCCTACATCCTCATGGGGCACATCGAAGGGCAGCGGCGCCAGCTCGACTACCGCAGCCGCTTCGACACCCTGACCGGCCTGCTCAACCGCCATGGCCTGCTGGCGGCATCCGAACAGATTTTCGACTGCGCCGGGCGCGGCGCGCCCGCCACCGTGCTGTTCGCCGACCTCGACCAGTTCAAGGCGATCAACGATCGTTATGGACACGGTGTGGGCGATCGTGTGCTCGCGGAATTCGCGCAGATTTTCAGCGAGTCGGCGGAGATGGGCGTATGCGGGCGCTGGGGCGGCGACGAGTTCGTCGCCCTGCTGCCGGAACGGGACGTCGCCGCGGTGCAGCAGATATTCGACCGCATCGAGGCACGCATGGCGGCGTGGAGCCGGAGCAACGGCCTGCCCATCGCCGCGAGCCTTGGGGTTGCCCATGCGCCGCGCGACGGCCACGATCTCATGACCTTGCTGTCGGTCGCCGACATGCGCCTCTACCAGAGCAAGCCGCAACGGCCGGATACGGCTGGCACCACTGTTTACAGGACTCTCGCCCATGAACCCGAAGCTTCTTGAAATCCTCGTCTGTCCGGTGTGCAAAAGCCCGCTGGAATGGAAAAAATCCGTGCAGGAACTGATCTGCCATGCCTGCCGCCTGGCCTATCCGATCCGCGACGACATCCCGGTCATGCTGCCGGAAGAGGCGCGCACCCTGCGCGTCGACGAAATCCACGGTCAATAGCGCCCATGCGCTTTCGCGTCGTCATCCCTGCACGCTACGCGTCCAGCCGGCTGCCGGGCAAGCCGCTGGCGGACATCGGCGGCCGCCCGATGGTGCTGCATGTGCTCGATCAGGCACTGCGTGCCGGTGCCGAAGCGGTCATCGTCGCCACCGACGACGCGCGCGTGGAGCAGGCGGTGACCGCGGCCGGGCATGCGGCGCTGCCGACCTCGCCTGCGCATCAATCGGGGACCGAGCGGCTCGTCGAGGTCGTCGAGACGCTCGGCTGGCCGGACGACACCCTTGTGGTCAACGTGCAGGGTGATGAGCCGCTGATCGATCCGGCGCTGATCCGCGAGGCGGCGCGCCAGCTCGTGCTGCACGGCGACGCGGTGATGGCGACGCTGGCCCATGCGATCCACGATCCCGCCGACTTCGTCAATCCGAACGTGGTCAAGGTGGTGGCCGACGAGGCCGGCTACGCGCTGTATTTCAGCCGCGCGCCCATTCCGTGGCCGCGTGACGCCTTCGCCGCCGGTGCGCCGATGCCGCACGAACTCGGTGCCTTGCGTCACATCGGCCTGTATGCCTACCGTGCGGGGTTTCTGCGCACGTATGCAAGTCTCGCGCCCTCGCCGCTGGAACGCCACGAAATGCTGGAGCAGTTGCGTGTGCTGTGGCATGGCCACCGCATCAGCCTCGGCATGGTGGCGGGGGCGCCCGCGCCGGGGGTGGACACCGCGGAGGATCTCGAGCGGGTGCGTGCGCTGCTCGCCGCGCGCGGGGAGGTTCGAGCTGGATGAATCGGCGAATAAAAATTTTTAAGTGTTGCTTGGGGCAGGCATAGCTTAGGCTTATGCGGTTTTATCAATTCATTTATCGAGGGAGAATTCCATGCGTCTGATTCTGTTGGGCGGCCCCGGCGCGGGCAAAGGCACACAGGCCAACTACATCAAGGAAAAATACGGCATTCCGCAGATTTCCACCGGCGACATGCTGCGCGCGCAGATCAAGGCCGGCACCGAACTCGGCATGAAGGCCAAGGCCATCATGGACGCCGGCGGCCTGGTCTCCGACGACATCATCATCGGCATGGTCAAGGCCCGCCTGCAGGAAGCCGACTGCAAGAACGGCTATCTGTTCGACGGCTTCCCCCGCACCATCCCGCAGGCCGAGGCGATGAAGGCCGCTGGCGTGCCGATCGACTACGTGGTCGAGATCGACGTTGCCGACGCGGAAATCGTCAAGCGCATGTCGGGCCGCCGCGTGCACGTCGCCTCCGGCCGCACCTACCACGTCGTGTTCAATCCGCCCAAGGTCGCCGGCAAGGACGACGTCACCGGCGAGGACCTGATCCAGCGCGACGACGACAAGGAAGAGACCGTCAAGAAGCGTCTCGACGTCTACCATGCACAGACCGAGCCGCTGGTGAAGTACTATGGCGACTGGGCTGCGCGTGGCGAGGCCGGCGCACCGAAGTACGTGAAAATCGCCGGTGTCGGCAAGGTCGAGGAAATCCGCGACGCCGTGTTCAAGGCGCTGGGCTGACCGGACGATGCCGCAGAAGATCGTCCCCCTGACCGACACCGAACGCTGGGTCGTCCAGCAGGCGGTAAACGAGCGCTATGGCAGGGCGATCGAAATGCAGGACGTGGAGACGGAAATCCGCCTCCACGCCGAGGACCGCGAGCTGACGCTGTGCCCGGGCCTGTACTGGAAGGAGCATGGCTGTCACTTCGTGCTGTCGAAGACCGGTGACTCGCGCTACCGCAGCATGTTCTTCTACCGTGTGCGCGACCGTTTCGCGACCGGGCGCGAGGAGTACGACGACGTCGGCGATTGCGTCACCACGCTGTTGAAAATGCAGGCAGACGAGGAAGCGCGTCGACTGGCCGAGGAAGGCACGTCCGGCAATTCCTGATTGTTCGAAGCCAGCCTTGCCGCTGGCTTTTTGTTGGGGTAACCGTTCATGGCGAGCCGTCATGAACGTTGACATGAATCTTTATATAGCCTTGTACCAGGAGAGAAATCCATGGCGAAGAAAATGAACGCCTTCTATGCGCAATCGGGTGGGGTGACGGCCGTCATCAACGCCTCTGCATGTGGCGTGATCGAAACCGCACGCAAGCACAAGGACAAGATCGGCAAGGTCTATGCCGGTCGCAACGGCATCATCGGCGCGCTCACCGAAGACCTCATCGACACCAGCAAGGAATCCGCCGCCGCCATCGCCGCGCTGCGTTCCACACCGTCCGGTGCGTTCGGTTCCTGCCGCTTCAAGCTGAAGTCGCTGGAAGCCAACAAGCGCGAATACGAGCGCCTGATCGAAGTGTTCAAGGCGCACAACATCGGCTATTTCTTCTACAACGGCGGTGGCGACTCGGCGGATACCTGCTTCAAGGTTTCGCAGCTGTCCGAGGCGATGGGCTACCCCATCCAGGCGATTCACGTGCCGAAGACCGTCGACAACGATTTGCCGATCACCGACTGCTGCCCCGGTTTCGGCTCGGTCGCCAAGTACATCGCCGTCTCCACGCTGGAAGCCAGCTTCGACGTGCGTTCCATGGCCAAGACCTCGACCAAGGTGTTCGTCATCGAGGTCATGGGTCGCCATGCGGGCTGGATCGCCGCCGCCGGCGGTCTGGTCGAGGACCAGGGCATTCCCGTTGTGATCCTGTTTCCGGAAATCGAATTCGATCAGAAGAAATTCCTGGCTCGGGTCGACAAGAAGGTCAAGGAGTTTGGCTACTGCACTGTCGTGGTTTCGGAAGGTTGTCACTATCCGGACGGCCGCTTCCTCGCCGAACAGGGCACGCGTGACGCTTTCGGTCATGCCCAGCTGGGTGGCGCCGCGCCTGTGGTCGCCAACATGATCAAGGACGCGCTCGGCCACAAGTTCCACTGGGCCGTCGCCGACTATCTGCAGCGTGCCGCGCGCCACATCGCCTCAAAAACTGACGTCAAGCAGGCCTACGAACTGGGCAAGAAGGCCGTCGAGCTGGCGATCAAGGGGCACAACTCGGTCATGCCGACCGTCGACCGCATCTCCGATGCGCCGTACAAGTACAAGATCGGCATGGCGCCGCTGTCCAAGGTCGCCAACGTCGAGAAGTTCATGCCGCGTGACTTCATCACCAAGGACGGTTTCGGCATCACAGATAAGTGCAAGCGTTACCTGACGCCGCTGATCCAGGGCGAGGACTATCCGAAGTACAAGAACGGCCTGCCGGTCTACGTCACGTTGAAGAACGTGGGGGTGGCGAAGAAGCTGGCGGAATTCAAACTTTGAGGAGTTGGGGGGCTAGGATTTAGAATCCAGGGGTCAAGGTTAGTGCGGACGGAGCCCGCGCCAATTGTAATGCGCGGCGTAGTCGCTCGATCCCTGGCCCCTGATCCCTGGCCCCTAAAAAAATGACGCTCGACCGCGCACGCCAGCTACTCAAGGTCCAGGCCGATTTTGGCGGGTTCTACAACGGCAATTCCGCCAAGCTGATCCTCTCCGAGGTGCAGCGCGAGCATGGGCAGGCAGCGGTCGATGCGCTGATTGTCGAGCTTCAGCTAGACCGCGTGTTCGGATTCGTTCCGGGTACGCGATTCGAAGGCGGTCTTGCGATCGGAAAAGAGTGATTCAGGTCTGAATAGTTGTTGAGTTGGGTGGCGGTGCCAGCCGCTGTCCGTTTCGTAAAAAACCGAAAGGAGACGTTTACATGTCGACGGAGATGTTGTGGATTCTGGCCAGTGCAATACTGGCCTTGTTGTATGGGGTATTTTCAATCAGCTGGATTCTGAAGAAACCCGCCGGCAATGCCCGCATGCAGGAGATTGCCCTCGCCGTGCAGCAGGGCGCGCAAGCTTATCTTAACCGGCAATACACCACCATCGGCCTCGTCGGTGCGGTGCTGTTCGTCGCACTGTGGCTCGCCCTGGGCAGCTACACCGCGATCGGCTTCCTGATCGGCGCGGTGCTCTCGGGCGCCGCCGGCTATATCGGCATGAACGTCTCGGTGCGCGCCAACGTGCGTACTGCGGAAGCGGCCTCGCAGGGCCTCAACGCCGCGCTCAACATCGCCTTCAAGGGCGGCGCCATCACCGGCATGCTGGTGGTGGGCCTCGGCCTCTTGGGCGTCGCGGGCTACTATGCCGTGTTGACATCGATGGGTGCGGAGCACATGGATGCGATCCATGCCCTGGTCGGCCTGGGCTTCGGCGGCTCGCTCATTTCCATCTTCGCGCGTCTTGGCGGCGGCATCTTCACCAAAGGCGCCGACGTCGGTGCCGACCTGGTGGGCAAGGTCGAAGCCGGCATTCCCGAGGACGATCCGCGCAACCCCGCGGTGATCGCCGACAACGTGGGCGACAACGTCGGCGACTGCGCTGGCATGGCCGCCGACCTGTTCGAAACCTACGCGGTGACCCTGATCGCCACGATGCTGCTCGGCGCACTGATGTTCACCGCCAGCCCCAGCGCGGTGATCTACCCGCTCGCACTCGGCGCGGTGTCGATCGTGGCGTCCATCGTCGGCTCCTTCTTCGTCAAGGCGCGCGAGGGCGGCAAGATCATGAACGCGCTGTATCGCGGCCTCGCCATCTCCGGCGCGATCGCGCTGGTCGCGTTCTATCCGGTGACCACGATGATGTTCGGTGACGGTCTGACGGCGAACGACGGCACGGTCATCTCCGCGATGAATCTGTATTACGCCGCGATCATCGGCCTGGTGTTGACCGCCGCCATGGTGGTCATCACCGAGTACTACACCGCCACCGAATACGCTCCGGTGCGCCACATCGCCCAGGCGTCGACGACCGGCCACGGCACCAACATCATCGCCGGTCTCGGTGTGTCGATGAAGGCCACTGCCGCTCCCGTGCTGGCCGTGTGTCTGGCCATCTGGGGTGCCTATGAACTGGGTGGCCTGTACGGCAT
>JANJXF010000123.1 GCA_024709165.1 Thiobacillus sp.
GCGGCGCGCCATGGCCGAGCAGGAGAAGGAGGCCGAGTTCCAGAAGAAGATGGAGCTCGAGGACGACAAATACTCCGGGGAACACTGAGCGGATGCGCCGGTTCGCGTTCGCACTCGCCCTGGCCGCCCTGCTGCCCGCCACGGCAGCCGCAGAGGCCACGCTCAACAAGTGCATCGACGCCCATGGGCGCGTGACCTATTCGAACCTGCCCTGCCCGAAATCCCGGACGGCACAGAAGATCGAAATCGATCCTGCCCCGCCGGTGCCGGCGGCGGCTGCCGAGAAACCCGCACCCGCCAGGCGGGCGCCGGCCAGGCCCCCCGCACCCCTGCAACTCAAAGCCGAACGCACCTCCGAACAACCGGCGCCGCGTGTCTCCACCCGTCAATGCGACGCGCTCACCGACAAGCTCGGGCGCCTGCTCGACAAGATGGACGAGGCGCGCCGCCAGGGGTACACGCTGGAACAGATGAACCGCTGGAACGCCGAAATCCGCGAACTCGAACGCAAGAAGCAGCAGTCCGGCTGCTTCTGATTCCCCCCGATGACTGCCCAGACCCTCACCCCCGAATCCCACTTCATCGACCGCGAGCCTTATTACGAAGCGGTCGGCGACGAAATCGCCATTTTCGAGGCGGCCTATCGCAACTGCCTGCCGGTGCTGCTCAAGGGGCCGACCGGCTGCGGCAAGACGCGCTTCATGGAACACATGGCGTGGCGCTTGAAGCGTCCGCTCATCACCGTGTCCTGCCACGACGACCTGACCGCCTCCGATCTCGTCGGCCGCTATCTCGTCAAGGGCGGCGAAACCGTGTGGGTCGACGGCCCGCTCACGCGCGCGGTGCGTTGCGGCGGCATCTGCTATCTCGACGAGATCGTCGAGGCCCGCAAGGACACCATGGTGGTGATCCATCCGCTCGCCGACGACCGCCGCGAACTGCCGATGGAAAAGCTCGGCCAGCTCCTGCGCGCGCCCGAGGAATTCTGCCTGGCGATCTCCTACAATCCCGGCTACCAGAGCGTGCTGAAGGACCTCAAGCAGTCGACCCGGCAGCGCTTCGTCGCACTCGAATTCGACTACCCAGCGGCGGAGCTCGAACGCCGCATCGTCGCCAACGAATCCGGCGTGGATGCGGCGATGGCCGAGAAACTCGTCAAGTTCGCGCAGATGACCCGCAACCTCAAGGGCAGCGGCCTGGAGGAAGGCGCATCGACGCGGCTGCTGGTGCACGCCGGCAAGCTCATCGGCAGCGGCGTCGATCCGGTGGTGGCCTGCCGCAGCGCCGTGGCGCAGGCGGTCACCGACGACGCCGACATGCTGGCTGCCATCCAGGAACTCTCGTCCTCGTTGTTCTGACACCCGCGCATGGCCCGTCAGCGTCTGACGCACGGCGAGATCGAGCCCCTGCTCGATACCTGGCTGGAGACCGAGTTCACCTTCCACGCCGTCGCTCCGGTCGCCCGCACGCTGTCCGAGCTCACGCGCGACGAACAGGACTTCGTCCTCGACTGGATCAAGCGCATCGCCAACACCCACATCACGCTCGCCTTCCATTTTGCGAAACGCGCGCCGGATCTGCTGCACCGTCTCGATCGTCGCGCCATCGAAGCCTGGGCGGTGCGGCTGTGCGACACCTACGACCGCGCCGGGATCTACGCCGCCCTGTCGGTCGTCGAGCAGGCCGACAACTATGCACGCACCGGACAGCCCCACACGGAAGGCGCACTGTTCGACGACATCGCCGGCGTGCTGGGCAATTTCGTGCGCGGCCTTTCCGGCCGCAAGCTCAGCATCGAGCAGGGCGATGTCGTCCATACCGACGGCGAAAAGATCGTCCTGCCCGCCATGGTCTCGCGCTTTGCCAGCCGCGACGACAATTTCCGCCTGGCGAAAGCGACGGTGGTCCTGTTGTGGGCACAAACGCGTTTCGGCACGCTGCGCGCAGACATCACCGCAGCCTGCGCACCCTACCCCCACCCGGAGCGCGCCCTGCAACAATTCAACGCTCTGGAGACGCTGCGCCTCACGAGTCGCATCGGACGCGAGCTTCCCGGCGTCCATCGCGACATCCGGCGCCTCATGAACGTGCTCGGCGAGGACCTGCCCGATGCCTGGCAGCCGCTCGCCGACCGGCTTGCCGCGCCGGATGCCGGCGCCGAGGACAGTCTCGACCTGTTGGACGTCGCCTACCGTCTGCCGGACTTTCCCGCATGGTGCCATCAGGGCACGCTGCGCCCCGATGCCGTGACGGCCGCGCGTGCCGCGCGCCTCGACAAGGAGAAGGCGCGCCTGCGCATCAAACTGGCGCAGCTACTGGAGGAACACGCCCGTTCGCAGGCGCCGCAACCGGCCGTGGCGCCCGACCGCCCCGACATCGAGGTGACGCCGCGCGACGACAACGGCGCGCTCGATTTCGAGATCACCCTGGACGGCGCCCCGCTCGCGCCGCCCGACGACGTACGCCAGCTGCTCACCTCCGTCTGGCTCGATTTCGGCGAGATTCCACCCGAATATCTCGTGCCGGCGGGCGATGGCGAATATGACCTCAAGGCGGTTTTCGACCAGCCCGAAGACCCGGACGCGGTGTGGCAGGGCACCTATCACGAAAAGGGCGCGGAGCTTTATCCCGAGTGGGACCATGGGCGCCAGCACTACCGCAAGAACTGGTGCACGATGCGCGAGAAAACCGTGACGCCGGTATACGACGATTTCGTGCGCGACACGCTGACGAAGCACGGCGGGCTGGTTCGCCACCTGCGCCGCAAGTTCGAGGCGCTGCGCGACGAGAACCGCTTCGAAAAGCGCCAGACGCAGGGCGACGAAATCGACCTCGATGCGCTGGTCGAGGCGCTCGCCGACGCGCGCGACGGGCGCGAGATGAGCGACCGCCTGTTCGTACGCCTGCATCGTGCCGAGCGCAACATCGCGGTGGCTTTCCTCGTCGACATGAGCGGCTCGACCAAGGGCTGGATCAACGAAGCCGAGCGCGAGTCGCTGCTCCTGCTGTGCGAGGCGCTGGAACTGCTCGGCGACCGCTACGCCATCTACGGCTTTTCCGGGATCACCCGGAAACGATGCGAGCTGTTCCGCATCAAGACTTTCGACGACGCCTACGACGACGAGGTGCGTGCGCGCATCGCCGGAATCCGCCCGCAGGAATACACGCGCATGGGTTTCGCCCTGCGCCACATGACCAGGCTGCTCAACGCCGTCGAGGCGAAGACGCGTGTTCTGGTGACGCTCTCGGACGGTCGCCCGGACGACTACTTCGATGTCTACCGCGGCGAGTACGGCGTCGAGGACACGCGCATGGCACTGCTCGAAGCCGCCCGCACCGGCATCCATCCCTTCTGCATCACGCTGGACCGCGAGGCGCGCGATTATCTGCCGCACATGTATGGGGCCGCCCGTTTCATCATCATCGACGACGTGCGACAATTGCCGCTCAAGGTCACCGACATCTACCGCCGCCTCACCACATGACCGCCGCAGAGCTCACCCCTGGTCAGTTCTACAGCAACGGTGCCTATGGCCGCACCTGGGGTGTGCGCCTGCTCGTCGGCTTCGCCGACGACGAAACCGGCGCGCCGCGCATCCGCTACAAGGGCGTCGCCGGCACCTGCCGGCGCAAACAGGGCGAGTGCAGCCCGGCCGAGTTCGCCCGCTGGGCCAAACACCGCGTCGCGCTGCACGAAAACGAATGGAAGCGGCTCGACGGCGATGCGCCGGACAGCTGACTGTCCGTCAACGATCCCTGATGCGGTGTGCGCGCCTCAGAATCCGCCGATATACGCATAACCGTCGTTCTGCAGCTTGATGAGCCGCGTGTAGCCGTCGTGTACGATCGTCACGTCGGGCAGCACGTCGTCGGCGGTCCAGCCCTTCGATCGCATCGTGCTGTGGCAGATTTCCACGCTTACACCCAGATTCAGGAGATCCTGCGCGATCTTGGCGTTGAGATTCACCGCGAAGGGGTCGCCGACCACGTCGCGATACGTCTCGTCGACCAGGAGAAACTGGGCGGCATCGCCATGCAGCACGAGATGAATGTCGAGTTGCGCGGGTTTCACGCCCTGCTTGCCATAGGCCTCGATCAGCCCGCGCGCATAGTAGAGGCCGCGGTTGATGCCCGCCGCCACTTCGATCGTGTGGATATCGTACACGGCCTTGTGGCGCGCACGCGGATCGACCTTCACCATCTTGCGGTCCGACAGCGCGGGCGCCATGTCCTGCGCCGGCACGGGCAGCGTCACGCTGCCCAGACAGAGGACGATACCGAGCATTTTCACCAGTTTCATACCGAGTCTCCAGCGGGCACCAACACCGCAAGAATTAAAGTTTAGCCGCCACATCGCCGTTCTGTTCTTGCTGCGCGCCCACGTGCATTGGACGGAAAAACGTCGGTCTCGCGCCCTGCGAGTGTCGGTTCGCCGCAACAATACCGGCGCGGCACAATGGATATCATCTAGAATGTTCGAGTCGCCTCGAGCTGGATTCTCTTGGATACGGATGCCAAACCCCTGCTGACGCTGTCCCTCATCGTCGAGCCCGACCGGCAGCGGCTGGCACGCTTTGTCGTCGATGCGGTCAGTGCGCTGGGCGGCGATGTCTTTTCCGCCTCGGCGCGCGTCGCGCTGCTGCTCGAAACCCTGCGCAACGACGCGCTGGCCACCGCATCCACGCTCGATGTGCAATTCATGATCGAGGACCGCGCGGTCTTCGTCGAATGGTTCGGCAAACGCTTCGGCATCAGCATGCTGCCGGTCACGCCAACGGTCCAGCTCGTGGGCCAGCTTGCCGAACAGTTGCGCTTCGCCAGCGAGTCGGCCGACCCCGAGCTTTTGAAACGGCGCAATCAGCAGATCCGCGAAGACCTCGAACGCACCATGGCCGACGCCCAGGCGCAGATCACCGCGATGGAGGCCGTGCTCGAAAACAAGAAGCGCGAACTCGAAGCTTCGATCCGCCTCGCCGAAACCGACGCGCTCACCGGACTGTACAACCGCGGCGCCTATGACATTCGCCTGCGCGAATCCCTGCTGCGCAGCCAACGGCAGCGTGAGGCGATGTGCCTGATCCTGTTCGACCTCGACTACTTCAAGCAGATCAACGACACGTACGGCCACCAGTACGGCGACGAGTACCTGAAGAAAATGGCAGCCGCGATGCACCACTCGGTGCGCGAGCACGTCGACATTCCCTGCCGCATGGGTGGCGACGAATTCGCCGCCATCACCTTCTGCGACATCGCGACGTCCGCGCGCATCGCCGGCAAAGTGCTGAAAGACATGAGCGGCAAGGTCAGCATCGGCATCGCGCAATGCCACGCCGACGACAGCGTCGACACGCTCGTGGCGCGCGCCGATGCCGCACTCTACGAGGCCAAGCGCCGCGGGCGCGGCCAGCTTCTGACCGAGAACGACGCCACGGCAGACGTGACGGGACACCATTGACGACCAAGCTTCTACTCGACCAGCCGATTTCCGACGACAGCAGCCAGGTGCTGCTGCGCTCGAAGCTGCGCGCCGTTTCGCGCCGCATGGGTTTCAAGGATGCCCTGCGCGAGCGTATCGAGCTGGTATGCAACGAACTCGTCACCAACCAGTTGAAGTACGCGGGACGCCGCGGCCTGATGCAGGTGTGGGAGCATGCCAACGACGAATTCGCCGCGCTCGACCTGTTCGCGCTCGATTA
>JANJXF010000141.1 GCA_024709165.1 Thiobacillus sp.
GTTGAGTCCCTGGAACATTTTCAGCGGCAGCCCAGCCACCGCGCTGATCGACGAATCGACCTCGCTGGTCTTCGATCCGCTGGAGGATGCCTGCTTGCCGGCCTGCGTTTTCTCGCTGATGACGATGGTCAACACGTCGCCGACGTGACGCGCGCGGCGATCCTCGAACATCGGGCGATAGTTCGCGGTCCGATAGATCGCACCCGTGGCCGGTGCCTGCGCGACCTGCACCTCCGGGCGCGCGGTGCGCGGATGCTCGACGATGGACGAGGGCGTGGTACCGCAGGCCACAAGCCCCAGCAGCATCGCCGTGCCAGTCAATCGCAGGGTGTTCATGGCGACGTTCACAGCTGCGTCAGGCGCTGCAACATCTGGTCGGACGTCGAGATCGCCTTGCTGTTGATCTCGTAGGCGCGCTGGGTCTGGATCATGTTCACCAGTTCCTCGACCACGTTGACGTTGGAAGTCTCGATATAGCCCTGGTTGAGCAGCCCGGCGCCGTTGCTGCCCGGCGTGTTGGCGGCCGGCGTACCCGACGAGGCAGTTTCCGCATAGAGATTCTCGCCCAGGCTTTGCAGGCCGACCGGGTTGACGAACATCGCCAGTTGCAGGCTGCCGATCACGGTCGGCGTCGCCGATGCCGGCGTGGTGACCGACACCGTGCCGTCGCGCCCGATGGTCAGCGACTGGGCGTCCGCAGGTACGGTGATTGCCGGTTGTACGGCGTAGCCGCTGGCCGTGACCAGCTGGCCGTTGGCGTCGGTCTGAAACGAACCGTCGCGGGTGTAGGCCGTGGTGCCATCCGGCATCAGCACCTGGAAGAAACCGTTACCCTGAATCGCCACATCCCTCGAGTTTCCGGTCTGTTGCAGATTGCCCTGGGTGAACAGGCGCTCGGTCGCCACCGGTTTCACGCCAGTACCGAGCTGAAGACCGGAAGGCAGCTGCGTCTGCTCCGACGACTGCGCACCGGGTTGCCGCAAGGTCTGATACAGCAGATCTTCGAACACCGCGCGCGCCCGCTTGAAGCCGGTGGTGCTGACATTGGCGAGGTTGTTGGAAATCACGTCCATCTGCATCTGCTGTGCATCCAGACCGGTCTTGGCAATCCAAAGCGAGCGAATCATGTCGGCTCCTTCAATTCAAGTTCTTTAACCACAGAGACACAGAGGCACGGAGAAAAACTCGTCGATATCCTGAGTGTCCCGCTTCATTGCTTTGCTGCTTCAACGCTTTTCCTCTGTGCCTCTGTGGTGAACAGGTTTTCAACTCATGCTCAACAGCTGCGAGGCCTTGGCATCGTTGTCCTCGGCGTGCCGCAGAATCTTCATCTGCATCTCGAACTGGCGTGCAAGGGAAATCATGTCGACCATGCCGTCGACGACATTGACGTTGGACGATTCCAGCGATCCGCTGATGACGTTGACGCCGGGATCGACATCGGCGGCATTTCCACTCTTCATGCGGAACAGGCCATCGTCGCCGCGTACGAGCTCGTTCACCGGCGGATTCACCAGCTTCAGGCGGCCGACCGACGTCACCCCCGTCGCCTGCGAACCGTCCGGCACCAGGGAAAGCGTGCCGTCCTTCGCCACCGCAAGATTGCGCCCGGGCGGCACCGACAGCGGACCGCCATCGCCCAGTACGAGCAGCCCGCTCGAGGTCTGCAGCACGCCGTTTTCATCCAGCCTGAGGCTGCCGTTGCGGGTGTACGCCTCGCTGCCGTCGGCCGCCTGCACCGCCAGCCAGCCGTCGCCCTGCACCGCCACGTCGAGTTCGCGCCCGGTATGCTGAATCGCTCCGGCACGAAAATCGGTGCCGCTGGTGACATCGACGACGAACGCGCGCGTACCAAGCGGCGCCCCCTCCACCGGCACCGCGCGGAACGCGTCGATCTGCGCGCGAAAGCCGTTGGTAGTGGCGTTCGCCAGATTGTGGGACACGGTCGCCTGCTGCGTCAGCGTGTGCTTGGCGCCCGTCATGGCGGTGTAGATGATGCGGTCCATGGCTGTTCCTCAGTCGCCTGCGAATTCAGCGCAGGTTGACCAGCGTCTGCATCACGGCGTCCTGCGTCTTGATGGTCTGCGCGTTGGCCTGGTAGACCCGCTGCGCGGTGATCATGTTGACCAGTTCGGCGGTGAGGTCGACGTTCGAATCTTCCACTGCCGACGACTGCAGCACACCCAGGCTGCCGGTGTCGGGCGTGCCGACAAGCGGCGCACCCGAGGTGGACGTCTCCGCCCACAGGTTGTTGCCCAGCGGCTGCAGACCGTTGGGGTTGGCGAAGCTTGCCAGCACCACCTGTCCCAGCGTCGCCGACTGGCCGTTGGTATAGCGGCCGAGGATGATGCCGTCGGCGCCGATGGCGAAGCCGGCCAGCCGTCCAGAGGTATATCCGTCCTGGTTCAGCGTGTTCACACTGAAGCCGGAACCGAACTGGGTGCTGCCCGCATAGTCGATGCTCACCGGCAGCGGATCGACTGCACCGGTTCCGGTGGTCGGCACGCTCACGCTCAAGGGCGAACCGCCCAACAGCACACCGTAGGTATCGAACGTCAACGTGCCGATCGAGGAGGCAGCACCACCGTCACTGGAGGCATAGACATCCCAGGTGCCGTCGCCGGTCTTGACGTAATACGTCTGCAGCGTGTGCTGGTTGCCCAGGCTGTCGTACACCGATACCGCGGTCGAATTGTGGAAGGTCGCCGGGTCGTCCTTGTCGAACGGCGCCGCGATCGCGGTGGCGCTCGAATTAAGGTTGAGCACGGCGTTCACCGCGGTGGTCATCTGCGGTTCCAGATCGGCCGCGTTGATGTTGATCGCCGCCGGCGCCCCGGTCGACAGCACGCCATTGCTATCCGCCGTATAGCCGGTGAGCTTTGCTCCCGAGGCGCTGACGATGTAACCCATGCGGTCGAGCTGGAACTGGCCGTTACGCTGATAGTTGATCTCGCCGTTGTTGTCCATGCGGAAGAACCCGCCGCCGTTGATGGCGATGTCGAGCGGATTGTTGGTGGTGGTGATGTTGCCCTGGGTGAACTGCTGCACCACCGCCGCCAGCTTGGTGCCGATGCCGATGTTGGAACCGCCCGCACCGGTCAGCGAGCTCGCGTAGACGTCGGCGAACTGCGCCTGCGACTGTTTGAAGCCAACGGTGCTGGCGTTGGCGACGTTGTTGCCGATCGCATCGAGGTTTTTCGCGGCGGCGTTCAGACCGCTCAGGCCCTGTTGAAAGCTCATGTTCTGCTCCTTGTGATGAGGTAGGTCACGGCCCCGTCAGGCCTGTTCAGAAAATCTGCCGGATGTCGGAATACCCGGCACTGCGGTCGGCCGCGAGGTTCAGCTGCACCCCCTGGCTGGTCTGCGAAACGCTGTTGACCATGCCCAGACTCAGCGCCGTGTGTGTCACCGCGGCGCCACCCTGCACGGCACTGATCTTGAAGGTGTAGGCGCCGTCCGGCACGGCAGATCCGTCCTGCGCAAGACCATCCCAGGCGATCATGTTGACGCCGGATTCGCGCGGCCCGAGATCGAGCGTACGCACCGGAGCACCGGCACTGTTGCGGATCTCCACCGTCACCTTGTCCGCCGGCCCCGCCAGCTCGAAGCCCACGATGTTCTCCAGTTCGGCCGGGGCGACGGTATCGCCCGGCACCAGCACCGCGTGTCCGATGAGGTTGGCCGCCTGCGCCATCTGGTTGATCCCCATGCCGGCGGCCAGCGACTCCAGCGTCTTGTTCATGTTCTCGATGCCCTGCACCGTCGAGAGCTGCGCCATCTGGCTCGTCACCTCGGCGTTGTCGAGCGGGTTGAGCGGATCCTGGTTTTTCATCTGCGCCACCAGCAAGGCGAGGAAGCGATCCTCGGTCTCCGAAATGCCGGACTTCTTGGTGGTGGTCGTGCCGCTGCCGAACAGGCTTGCGACCGTGCTGCTGTCTTGTACCGCACTCATGGAATCTCCTTAGCCGGGCTCGGGCGCTCACTGGCCCAGATTGAGGGTTTTCAGCAACAGGGTCTTGCTGGTATTCAGCATTTCCACGTTGGACTGGTACGAACGCGAGGCCGAGATCATGTTGACCATCTCCTCCACGACGTTGACGTTGGGCAGCGTCACATAGCCTTTGTCGTCGGCCTGCGGATGCTTGGGGTCGTAGACCTGCTTCATCGGCGAGGGGTCCTCGACCACCGCGGCGACGTTCACCCCCGCGCCGCCCTGCTCGCCTACCGACACCGTGTTGAACACCACCTGCTTCGCGCGGTAGGCCTTGCCATCGGGGCCGGTGGCGCTGTCGGCGTTGGCGAGGTTGCTGGCGACGGTGTTGAGCCGCTGCGACTGCGCGTTCATCGCCGAGCCGGCGATGGTGAAGACATTGAAGAGCGACATGAACGGCCTCCCTAACCCTGGATCGCCGCCAGCAGGCCCTTGATCTGCATGCTGAGGCGGGTGAGGTTGAATTCGTAATGGACGGTGTTTTCGGCGAACGCCGCGCGCTCGGCGTCGACGTCCACCGTGTTGCCGTCGACATTGCCCTGTGCGGGCGTGCGATACTGCAAGCGCGGGTCGGTGGCCAGTGCCGGATTGCCGGAGAGGTGGCCGGGCGCCGTGGTGGCCAGCCGTGTGCCACCGGCAGCGGGTGTGCCCTTCAGCGCACTCTCCAGCGTCGCCTTGAAATCGAGATCGCGCGCCTTGTAGTTGGGGGTGTCGGCGTTGGCGATGTTGGACGCCAGCACCTGCTGGCGCTGCTCGCGCACACGCAGCGCCTGGGCATGGAAATTCAGCGTTTCATCCAGCCGGGTCAGCATCTCGTCACCTCTTTCGGGCCGCAGGGCCTTTTACGATGACTGCATCCTAGTCACGCGTGTGGCAATCCAATCGCCCGATAAAGGACCATAAACCCGTTCATTTCGCGGTTTCCTCCACGCGCGCGAGGCCTACACTTGGCGCAGTATCAGTCATTGGACAATCCACCATGGCAGGACGAGGCAAGGCAGAAACCGCTCGCTGGCTGGTCGCGCTGGGTTTTCTCGCGCCCGCATGTGTGCTGGGCGCCGCCCAGGATCCCGGCGCGCTGAAGATGCACGCGGAGCGCTTCCTCAGGACGCAGACTGCCGGGCTGCCGGGCAAGGTGAGCATCGAGGTACAGCCGTCGCGCGCCACCCTGCCGACGTGCAGTGCGCTCGACGCCTTCCTGCCGGTCGGCAGCCGCCCGCTCGGCAAGACTGTCGTCGGCGTACGCTGTCTCGCGCCTGGCACCTGGACCGTCTACCTGCAAGCACGGGTGCGCGCCATCGCCCCCTACGCCGCGACTGCCCGTTCCTTGTCCGCCCAGCATGCGCTGGGCCCGGACGATATCGTCCTGCGCGAAGGCGACCTCGGCACCCTGCCGGCCGACGTCGTCACCGATCCGGCCGCCATCCTCGGCTATCGCGCCGTGTCCGGCCTGGCCGCCGGCGCCCCGCTGCGAACCGCTACCCTGCGCCCGCCGCTCGCCGTCCAGCAGGGCCAGGTGACCCGCCTGGTGCTGCAGGGTCCGGGCTTCGCCGTGCAAAGCGAAGGTCAGGCATTGGCCAACGCCGGCATTGGCGAACGGGTACGGGTCAAGACCCGGTCCGGTCAGGTGGTCAGCGGCATCGCGCAGGAAAACCAGCAGGTCATGCTTGTTTTTTGAACGACGCCCCCTAAGTTAAATCAAAAAACTGCCGATATATGGAATAGCGCGCCTGCGGGCGCGATTCGACCTGACAGGATGCGGACATGAAAATCGACCCCGGCCTCAAGCCCGTCATCGCCCCCGGCACGGCGGAAACCCGCGCCCCCAAGGGGCAAACCGGCAAAGCGGCAGAAAGCGCCGAAACCGCTGTCAACGTGAGCCCACAGGCCGCCCAGTTGCAGCAGCTTGAGGCACAGCTCGCCGCCATTCCGGTCGTCGATCGGGGCCGCGTCGACGCCATCAAGGCCGCCATCGCAGCCGGCCAGTACGCCGTCAAGCCGGAAAACATCGCCGACGGCCTGATCGACGAAGTGAAGGACATGCTCCATGCTGCACGCTGATTCCGTCCGTCAGGACGCACTCGTCGCAGAAATCGGTGCCTGGCAGGGCTTGCTCGATATCCTGCACGACGAAGAACGGGCACTGGTGCGCGGCGACGCCGACCGGGTCGCGCAGATCACCCCCATCAAGCTCGCCCAGGTGGAAACCATCGGCTCCCACGTGCGCGCGCGCCAGACCACGCTCGAAGCCGCCGGTCACCCTGTCAACGCCGCCGGCATGGCCGCCTGGATCGGCAAGGATGCGGCGCAGGGCGCCCGCCTGCGCCAGCTCGGCGCGCTCGAAGCGGCTGCCCAGGCCGCCAACCAGCGTGTCGGTGCGCTGCTCGACATGCGCCTGGGCGCTGCGCGCCAGGCCATGAATGTCCTCATTCACGCCGCCACCCGCGGCAACGGCCTGTACGACGAATCCGGGCAGTCCGTTGCCGCACGCTCCGGCAAACCGCTGTCCGCCGCCTGAGTGCAGGCGCGGATTCGGCAGTTCGCTACCCGCCGATCCGCACTTCGGTCCCCACCTCGACCAGATCGAACAACTCCGCCACGTCCGCATTCCTCATGCGAATGCAGCCGTGCGACGCCGGCGTGCCGATCCGGTGTTCCTCGTTGGTACCGTGGATGTAAATGTAGCGCGCGAGCGTGTCGACGCCGCCGCCCCGATTTCTCCCGGGTTCCAACCCCTCCAGCCATAGAATCCGCGTCAGAATCCAGTCCCGCCCGGGGTTTTCCGCCTCCAGCGCAGGCGACCAGATTTCCCCGGTCGGCTCGCGCCCTCTGAACGCAGCATGCAGCGGCGCGCCCGCACCGATCTTCTGCGCGATGCGGTGCCGGCCGCGCGGAGTGCAGTAACTGCCGCGTGCCTCCCCCGCCCCGTTGGCCGCCGTCGACACCGGGTACTGCCGGATCAGCATGTCGCCGTCTGGAAAGAGCTCCCACAGGTACAGTTGCTGCAGCCGCAGGTCCACGTCGATGAAATACACGTTCAAGCCGGCGCTCCCCGTTTTTCCTGCCGGCGCACCGCGAAGAACTCCGAAATCATCGCCGCGCATTCGTCCGCCAGCACCCCGCCCGTCACCTCACAATGGAAATTCAGGCGCGGCTCGGCGAACACGTCGACGATGCTGCCGTGCGCACCGGTCTTGTATTCCTTCGCCCCGTACACCACCCGTGCCACGCGCGCATGCAGGATGGCCCCCGCGCACATCACGCACGGCTCCATGGTCACATACAGCGTACAACCCGCCAGGCGGTAGTTTCCCATCCGCCCCGCCGCATCGCGCAGCGCCACCACCTCCGCATGCGCGGTCGGATCGTGGCTGGAAATCGGCTGGTTGTAGCCACGCCCCACGATCTCGCCGCCGCACACCACCAGCGCACCCACCGGCACCTCGCTCGCCGCCTGAGCCTGTCGCGCCAGCGCCAGCGCCTCGCGCATGTAGTCCTCGTCCGTCATCTTCCCCGTTTTCCTTTTCCTTGCGCCTGCAGATGCCATCGGCCCGGCCGGAATTCGTTTCAACCGCAAATCCAGCTTGGGCCTGTCCCGCATTTCGAACATCAAGTGGATGCACCGCATAGTGTACTGCCGTACCCGCCCCCCCCTTCTCACGAAAGCTCTACACTACCGCCATGCGCGCCCCCGACCTGCCTCCCACCCGTGGCACCCTTGCATGGCTGCTTCAGCTCGCCTACACCACCGCCCGCCTCACCAAGCAGAACAGCCTGCAGAACCACGCCGCGGCCACCGCGTTCTACTTCCTGCTGTCCGCCACCCCCCTGCTGCTGCTGTTGAGCTACGCGCTGCGCCTGCTCGGCCACATCGCGGAAAACTCCGTTCCCGCCAGCATCCTGATGGCCGCACTGTACAACCAGCTTCACCTCGACGCCCTCACCGAACTCGGTTTCATCCCGCGCCAGGCCCAGCTCACCGCGGGTGGCGTCAGCCTCGTCACCCTGCTTTTGTCTTCACGCGGGCTGGTGAACGCCGTCGGCGGCGCCTTCCGCGTCATCTTTCCCGATCAGCAGAAGCGCAACCTCGTTGTCTCCTGGGTGCTGCCGCTCATCATCCTGCCCATCCTGTTTCTGCTCACAGGTCTGGCCGCCCTTGCACAGACCACACTGAGCTTTCTTGCACAGAATGATTTCATCGGCATCGGCAATGCCCGCCTGCTGCAGACGCTCAACACCCTCAGCGGCTTCGCCATGATGTGGGTGCTGCTGTTCACGGCCTACTGGCGCATGCCGCGCCGTCGCCCCCGTGCGCGCCACGCCGCATGGTTCGCCCTTGGCGCCACCCTCACCCTCGGCCTGCTCCTCACCCTGTTCCGCTCGTTTTTCAAGCTGGAAAACTATCACAGTCTCTACGGTGCCCTGGGTGGCGTCGTGTTCGCGCTCATCGGCGGCTTTTTCGCCTTCCTCCTCCTCTACGTCTGGGCACAGGCCCTCTACGCCTACGGCAAGGCCGACATCACCGCTTTGGAAAAACTCTTCCTGCGCGGCAGCGGCGCCGGCGCCAGCCGGCTCGAAAGCTACGTCTTCGCCGACAGCGCGCGCCTGCTCGAAAAATACGGCGAAATCCACCCGCCGGGTCACACACTCATTGAAGAAGGTGACAACTCCAGCACCGCCTATTTTCTCTATACCGGCCGCGCCGCCGTGTACAAGCACACGGCGCAGGGCTTGCGCCGTCTCAGCATGCTCGACGAGGGCCAGCTCTTCGGCGAAATGGCCTACCTGCTGGGCGAAAAACGCACCGCCTCCGTCGTCGCCGAGACGGAGATCACCATCCTCGCCCTGCCCCCCGCCATCCTCGAAGAACTCATGCGTCACTCCGCCCCACTCTCGCGCCGCATCATCAGTACGCTTTGCCAGCGCCTGGAACGCATGAACGTCGCCGGCCCGGCCCCGGACACCGACGAAACCGCCCGCAAGACTTGACCGGAACGCCCACCCTCTCTAGAATGCGCGCTTCCAATTCCCCGATAGCTCAGTCGGTAGAGCGACGGACTGTTAATCCGCAGGTCCCTGGTTCGAGCCCAGGTCGGGGAGCCAAACAAATCAACGGCTTACGTGTAAAAACGTAGGCCGTTTTGCTTTGCGGCAGAGGTTTTTGCTGCAATTTTGCTGCACTCTGCTGCAGGATTGAAACGCCGGTGCCTATACTTGTTTTTACAGGTGAAAAAAGTGGCATCCATTACCAAACGTGGTCCGTATCAATTCCAAGCAATCATCCGCCGTAAAGGTCATCCCAGCCAAACGAAAACGTTCGATTCGAAGAAGGAAGCCGAAGCTTGGGCGGCCGTCATCGAATCGGAAATGGTTCGCGGCGTGTTCATCCCGCGTACTGAAGCTGAGCGCACCACGCTTGGCGCAGCGTTGGAACGCTACCTCATTGAGGTCACGCCCTCCAAGAAAGGGCATGCGCAAGAAGAGCGGCGCATCAACGCTTGGCTCAAACATCCCCTTGCCCGCCGGTCCCTTGCAAGCATCACCACGAAGCGACTTCACGCCTTGCCGAGAAGCTCACCAACATTTTGGAACTGGCCGCGGTAACCGGGCACAAGGACTTGCGGATGCTCAAACGCTACTATCATCCAAGAGCTGAAGAATTGGCTAAGAAGCTTGGCTAGTCTGCGCCCATGGGCTTGGTAAATCGACACTTCGGAAACGCAGAACACCCTAGGAACTTCTGCCCAACCCGCTCGCCGGACTTCACAAGTCGCTCCACCATGTCGGCCCCGCATTTCGGGCAGCGGGCGGTGCTCTCGTGGCGCTCCTTCAGCGAGTCCAGGTGTTGGCGCCGTGTCTCCAGGCCCTTGAATAGCCCCGAGGGTAAGGCCTCCAATAGGGTCGAAGCTCTTCCAGCATCATGGTCCGGCTGGCATGGGCACTGCTGCGGCCCATACGGAAACCGAATCTCGCCATGTTGTCGTGGCCACCCTCCGAGGCCGGGGTATTTTTGTGTTGTTGGTTCACGGCTGTCGGCTGGGGCTAGGTTTTGATGCCTCGGCTCGCGTGGACTTTCATGAGCTTGGCCGCATGCAGGAGGCCCTCGTCGAGGGTGTAGAGGGTCTTTGCGCCGTTGTTATGGGCGATAGCCAAGTGCAGCGCATCACCGGCCCGCAGTTTGGTGGCGAAGTGCTGGATGTACTCCTTGGCGAGTTCGTAATCGGCAACGCCAGGGGCCACGACCTGAAATGAGTCCGCCACCAGTTCGTCGAACTGGCCAATGGCCAGCAGGGCGTTGGATTCCGCAAGGCCACCCATCCGGACCTCACGCGCGATGAGGCTGGCGAATTCGACGCGGGTCCAGTGGCTTACGTAAAGCCCGCCCACCGGCACCTTCGCGAAAAAAGCCTCGATTTTGGCGCTGGTGAATTCTTCGAGGATGAGCGGGGCCAGAAAGCTGGTGTCGAAATAGCGCATCAAAACTCCTCGTCGCGCATCTCGCGCAGCAGCTCGGCGCTGGATTTGCGCCAGCCGGGCATGCGGTCGCGAAACTCGGCGAGGGATTTGACGGCCTGCTTGGGCTTTTCGATCGGCGTGATGCGGGCGATTGGCAGGCCGCGCCGAGTGATGACCACTTCCTCACCCGCTTCGACCTGGTCAAGAAGATGGCTCAGATGCGTTTTGGCTTCTGCCAGGGTAACGGTGCTCATACACGCCTCTGTTGGTCATTGTGTTGGTCATATGGTAGCGCACCCTCGTCGGGCAGGTAAATCGGCTCCGCGTTAGTCACCTCAACTGCTGTGTATTTCAGGGACATCCTGATGTGCCCCCTCATGCGACGCTCCCGATCACCACGGGAAGCGGGACGCATCCGGCCCAGTCAAATAACCATTTGGCGGCGGTCGCAGCCGGCCATTTTGGGTGCGGAGGTTATTGGGCCGGGTCCGCGCTGCATCCAGTTGCATGCAGCCGCGAGTCGTGTATAATAAGCAACTGTTTTTACGGGATTTTTGTGAAACCGCGACCTGACGTGACTACGGGCGATTCCGGCCGTTGATCTGATCCCCAAGGCCCAGGTCGGGTAGCCACACGTAGCAAGCGGTCAGGCCATCCTGCGGGGTGGCTTTTTGCTTTTCCCTGTTTCTGTATCGACTCGAGGCCCGCCTTGGGCCGCGCGCTCCGTCACTCGTCAAAGGATTCGACATGCAGACAGACCAAGTTCTAAGCCACCTGAAAAAACATGGGCAACTGCTCGACCTGGAGATCGCATCGGCGACCGGGATTGCGCTGGCCCAGGTACGCAAGTCGCTGGCCGACCTGGCGACACGCGGAGAAATCTCTCAATGCACCGTGACCCACTTCAAGGGTGACAAGCGGATCGAGGGTATTCAGTGCAGGATTTCGGGCTATGTACCGCCCGTCGCACCTGGCCGCAAGGCCGGGCCCGCCAAAAATACCTCATCGAACTAGCAGCCTGTCGGGGCAGGAGAACGCTCCTGCCATCCCCACACCAGGAAACCCGCGCACGCCAAGGTCAGCATGCCAAGCGCCAGGCCCAGGACATGACCCGCGGCGAAGGGCACCAGCAGTACGGCCACCAGCGCATTGAAACCAACCTGCATGAAGGACTGGACTGCGGCGGCCATGCCGCGGTTGCGGGGAAAGCAGTCCAGCGCCAGCAGGGTGAGGCTGGGCATGGTGAAGGACACCGCAAAGGCATAGAGCACCAGGGGTGCCAGCACATTCACCGGCGTGGGTGGCAGCAGCCAGGCCTGCACGACGTTGACGAGGCTCGCCGAGAGCATCACCAGGTAGCCGATGCGAATGCTGCGCTGCGGCGTCATGCGCCCGGCTGAGCGGCTCGACGCGTAGGAACCGGCCATCAGGCCGCCCACCATGGGCACGAACTGCATCCAGAAATCGTTCGGGCCCAGATGCAAATGCTCGTACAGCAAGACCGGCGCGCCTGCGATATAAATGAACCTGATTACCAATGAGGCTCAGTTGGTGAGCCAGTAGGGTGCGCATACTGGCATCGCTTGATTTTCCAAGGAGATAAGCGATGCCGAAGAACAAGGTTCAATTTCAGCGGGGCATGGGTTTGCGCGAATTCATGGACAAGTACGGAACGGTCGAACAGTGCGAGCAAGCGCTGTATGCCTGGCGCTGGCCGAACGGCTTCGTCTGTCCCGAGTGTGGGCACACGGGCTACTGCGCGCTCAAGAGCCGCCGCCTGTTCCAGTGCAATGCCTGCGCACGGCAGACCTCGGTGACGGCCGGGACGATCTTCGCCGGCTCCAAGCTGCCGCTTTCCGTCTGGTTTCTGACCATGCATCTGATCACCCAGACGAAGAGCGGAATCTCGTCGCTGGAACTGTCGCGTCAGCTGGGCATTTCCCAGAACAGCGCCTGGCTGATGAAACATAAGCTGATGCAGACGATGCTGGAGCGCGAGGCCGGTCGGCAGCTTACCGGACTGGTGCAACTCGACGACGCCTACTGGGGCGGCCGGCGCCGGGGCTACAAGCGTGGTCGCGGCGCGCGCGGCAAGACGCCCTTCGTGGCAGCGGTGGAAGTGGATGCGGCGGGGCATCCGCGTCGCATGAGTTTCAATCGCGTCAAGGGCTTCCGCTCCAAGGAGGTCGCCCGCTGGAGCCGGGC
>JANJXF010000035.1 GCA_024709165.1 Thiobacillus sp.
GTGTCGTTCAGGTACTGTAGGCCCGTTCGCCGTGGCTGGCGGTATCCAGACCCTCGCGTTCCTGTTCTTCACTGACGCGCAGGCCCATGGCCATGTCGATGAGCTTGAACAGCACCAGGCTGACGCTGCCTGACCAGAGGACGGTGATACCGACGCCGGTGATCTGCGTGACGACCTGGCCCGCCATGCTGTAGCCGTCGACGCCCACACCGCCGAGATCGGGCGACACGAAGATGCCAGTGCCGATGGCGCCGATGATGCCGCCGATGCCGTGGATGCCGAACACGTCGAGACTGTCATCGTAACCCAGCATTGTCTTAAGCCCCGACACGCCCCACAGGCAGACCACACCGGAAATCGCACCGAGCACGATGCCGCCCATGGGGCCAACCAGACCGGCCGCCGGGGTGATCGCCACCAGCCCGGCCACGACACCGGATGCAAGGCCCAGCATCGAGGGTTTGCCGCGCAGCATCCACTCGGCGAGCATCCACGCGAGACCCGCGGCGGCCGTGGCAAGAATGGTGTTGATGAAGGCAAGGGCCGCACCGCCGGTGGCCTCGAGGTTGGAACCCGCGTTGAAGCCGAACCAGCCCACCCACAGCAGCGAGACGCCGACCATGGTCATCGGCAGGTTGTGCGGCGGCATGGCGTCGCGCCCGTAGCCGATGCGCCTGCCGAGCACGAGGGCCCCGACCAGCGCCGCAATGCCGGCGTTGATGTGCACCACGGTGCCGCCCGCGAAGTCGAGGTCACCCGCCTCGAACAGGTGGCCACCCGTCGCCCACACCATGTGCGCGATCGGCAGGTAGGAAAAGGTGAACCACAGCACGGAAAACACCAGCAGCGCGGAAAACTTCACTCGCTCGACTAGACCGCCAACGATCAGCGCCACGGTGATGGCGGCGAAGGTCAATTGAAAGGCGACGAAGGCGAACTCGGGAATCACCACGCCGTCTGTGAAGGTCGCCGCGGTGCTGTCGGGGGTGATGCCGGCGAGGAACACCTTCGACAAGTCACCGATCGCCCAATTGAGCGCACCGCCATCGCCGAAAGCCAGCGAATAGCCGTACGCGGCCCACAGCAGCGAGATCAGGCAGAAGATCGCCATCACCTGGGTGAGCACCGAAAGCATGTTCTTCGTGCGCACGAGGCCGCCGTAGAACAGGGCGACTCCCGGCACGATCATCAGGACCACCAGCAGCGTGGACAGCATCATCCAGGCGGTATCGCCCTTGTCCGGCACGGGTGCGCCCACCTCTTGCGCCAGTGCCAGGCCAGGGGCCAGCAGGAGGGTCATCAGTCCCAGGAAAGCAGAAAGTTTTTTCATGGCTGCGCTCCTCAAAGGGCGTCGGGCCCGGATTCGCCGGTGCGGATGCGCACGACTTCCTCCAGGTTGGTGACGAAGATCTTGCCGTCGCCGATCTTGCCGGTGTTGGCGGATTTCTCGATCGCCTCGATCACGCGTTCGAGCATGTCGGCCTTGATGGCCACCTCGATCCTGACCTTGGGCAGAAAATCGACCACGTATTCCGCCCCGCGATACAGTTCGGTGTGCCCCTTCTGGCGACCGAAGCCCTTCACTTCCGTAACCGTCAGGCCGGTAACGCCGATCGCCGACAAGGCCTCGCGCACCTCGTCGAGCTTGAACGGTTTGATGATTGCCGTAACAAATTTCATGTTGCCTCCCGATTCAATGAGAAATAAGGGGGAACGGAGCCGCCCCCTGCGCGCGACGGCTCAGAGCGTCTTCGCGATCCAGACGAATGCAGTGCCCTCGCCCAGGTCCTGCCCGTTGGCATCCGTCCAGGGTGCGGACGACGCAGTGCCGTTGCCGGACGCGGTATCGGTATCGGAATACGCCAGCCCAAGGGTCACGCCGGAGAGAACGCCGGCGAGCTTGCCCATGTCGTAGGCGACGCTGAGTTTCCAGTCGTCGTAGTCCTGCACGCCGTTGTTGTCGAAGGAGAAGCGTCCCCAGTGCGCACCGAGCGTAAGACCCGTTTCGCCGATCGGCACGCTGGCGGAGAGATCCACATAGCTGGAGCCATCCGAATTGGCGAAGCCGAAGGTTTCGTCGCTGAGGCTGTAGGAATATTTGGCAGTGAACCATTTCCAGGTGAGCGCCGCGTAGACTTCCGTGGTGTCGGCATCCACCGCCCCATTGGCATCGCCCGGGTAGAAATAGCCGACCAGGCCGATGTCGTAGCTCACGCCCGTCGTGCCGAAGCCGCCGCGCAAACCGCCGTAGAGATCGAGCTCAATGTTCCCCGAGCGGTAAGCTTGATAGTCCTCGATCCATCCCACGTTCGAACCGCAGGCGCCCAGATAGACACCGCTGCGGTGGCTGTAATCGAGCGCCCCCTGGATGGCCGGATCGCCGCCGGTCTGCGAAATGCCACGGAAAACGTAATCGCTGGTCAGCGCGACGGTACCGCTCAGACTGTGCGGGCCGTCCTCGCCCGCCATCGTGGCAAGCGGAGCGCCAGCCAGGCCGGACAGCAGCGCCGCGGATACAAATTTGTTCATGAAGGTCTCCGAATGAGTGAGGCGTGCAACAGTGCACTCTCACTTCAGCACAGGTCGTGCCAGATAAGTTTTCTTTTCAAAACAACGTATTGCGCAACCACCGTACACGACAAGGCAGGGGGCCGCACGGTTCTGGTGCACCCCGCGCGCCGTGTGCACGGTCTTTGTGCCGCTACGCGGGGCGCGCCGCACTTGCTACACTCAACACCTCACCGGAGGCCCTCATGAACCCCAAGTTTCCCCAACCCCCCTTTATCAACGAGCTGGCCGGCAAGCTGGGTGACATGCTCAAGCAGTCGCCCGCGAAAGACATCGAGCAAAACCTCAAGGCCGGCCTCACCTCGATGCTCGGCAAGCTCGACATGGTGAGCCGCGAGGAATTCGACGTGCAGGCCGACGTGCTGGCGCGTACGCACGAAAAGCTGACGCAGCTGGAAACGCGCATCGCCGAACTGGAAAAACAGCAGCGCGCGGAAGACGAATAGGCACATGGCTGTCGCCGTCGTCGCCAGCCGCGCGCTTGCCGGCATGCATGCCCCGGAAGTGGTGGTCGAAGCGCATTTGGCCAACGGCCTGCCGGCCTTCACCCTGGTCGGCCTGCCCGAAACCGAAGTCAAGGAAGCACGCGACCGCGTGCGTGCGGCGATCCAGAACGCGCGCTTCGAATTCCCCGCACGCCGCATCACGGTCAACCTTGCTCCTGCCGACCTGCCGAAGGAATCCGGCCGCTTCGACCTGCCGATCGCGCTCGCCATCCTCGCTGCGTCCGGACAGATCCCCGCAGACAGGCTGAAGCAGGCCGAATTCGCCGGCGAGCTCGCGCTGACCGGCGAACTGCGCCCGGTGCGCGGTGCGCTGGCCATGGCGCTCGCTACGCGCGGCAGCGGGCGGCAGCTGATATTGCCGCAGCAGTCGGCGAACGAAGCGGCGCTCGCGCGCGGCGTCGATGCGCGCGGCGCGGCGAGCCTGCTGGACGTATGCGCGTGGCTTTCCGGCCAGTGCGCGCTCGCCGAGCCGGTATTCGATCCCGCAGCCGCCACGCCGGACTACCCCGATTTCGCCGACGTCAAGGGGCAAAGCGGCGCACGCCGTGCCCTCGAAGTCGCCGCTGCCGGCGGACATTCCGTGCTGATGGGCGGACCGCCCGGCACCGGCAAGTCGATGCTCGCCGCACGCTTTCCGGGCATCCTGCCGGCGATGAGCGAAACCGAGGCGCTGGAAGCCGCCGCTGTCGCATCGCTGAACGGCGGATTCCATCCCGCACAGTGGCGGCGACGCCCCTTCCGCGCGCCGCACCATACTGCCTCCGCAGTGGCTCTGGTGGGTGGCGGCGGCAACCCGCGCCCCGGAGAAATCTCGCTTGCGCATCACGGCGTGCTGTTCCTCGATGAGCTGCCGGAATTCTCGCGGCAGGTGCTGGAAGTGCTGCGCGAGCCGCTGGAAACCGGGCATATCACCATTTCCCGCGCCGCACGGCAGGCCGACTTTCCTGCACGCTTCCAGCTCGTTGCCGCGATGAATCCCTGCCCCTGCGGCTACCTCGGCCACCCGGGCCGCGCCTGCCGCGACACTCCCGACCAGATCGCGCGCTACCGCGGACGCATATCGGGTCCCCTGCTCGACCGCATCGACATCCAGATCGACGTGCCCGCACTCACTGAAGACGAACTCATGCAGGCAGGCGCGGGCGAAGCCAGCGCGACGATTCGTGCCCGCGTCGAAGCCGCCCGGGCACGCCAGATCGAACGGCAGGGCAAACCCAATGCCCTGCTCGGTCCACAGGACATCGAGGCCTTCTGCAAGCCCGACCCCAGCGGCGAGAACCTGCTCAAACAGGCGATCACGCGCCTCAACCTGTCGGCGCGCGCCTACCATCGCATCCTCCGGCTCGCACGCAGCATCGCCGACCTTGCAGGCAGCGAAGCCACCGCCACCACACACCTCGCCGAGGCGATCCAGTACCGACGTCAGGCCGCATGAACGATCCCGCCGCATCATGGCGCGAAGAAAAACAGTCCGCCTGGCTCTACCGGGTGGTCGCCGAATGCGAACACGGCACGCCGCGCGCAGCGCTGTTCAACGAGCTGGCACAGGCCGCCGAAGCGCAGGCCGCCATCTGGCAGACGGTCATCACGCAGAACGGCGGCACACTGCCACGTGCGTTCCACCCCGGAGCGCGCGCCCGCGCCGTCGCGTGGCTAGTGCGCCGCTTCACGCCGCGCGCCATGCGCAGCGTGCTGGCCGCAATGAAGATACGTGGCATGGTGCTCTACAGCCACGCCACGCCGCACCCCATGCCGTTGCACCGCGAAGACATCGGCAAGCGGCACCAGAGCAGCGTCGCCGGCAACGCGCTGCGTGCCGGCGTGTTCGGCGTCAACGACGGACTGGTCTCCAACGCCGCGCTGATCTACGGCGTGGCCGGTGCCGCGCAGGAGCCCACGTTCATCATGCTGACCGGTGTGGCAGGTCTGCTTGCCGGTGCGTTCTCGATGGCGTCCGGGGAATACGTCTCGGTACGTGCACAGCGCGAGATGTTCGAATTCCAGATCGGTCTCGAACGCGACGAACTGGAGCAATATCCCGACGAGGAGGCTGCCGAGCTGGCGCTGATCTACGCCGCCAAGGGCATGGCGCCAGCCGAGGCGAGACAGTTCGCCGACACGCTCATGCAGGATCCCCAACGCGCGCTCGACACGCTGGCCCGCGAGGAACTCGGGCTCGATCCCGGCGAACTGGCTTCACCCTGGGTCGCCGCATTCGCTTCGTTCTCGGCCTTCACCACCGGTGCCGCGCTGCCACTCGCACCCTTCCTGTTCGGTACCGGCTCGCCGCTCCCGGTCTCGATCGCACTGACCGCGCTCGGCCTGTTCGCCGTCGGCGCCAGCATGAGCCTCTTCACCGGCCGCCGCGCCCTGTTCTCCGGACTGCGCATGCTCGCCATCGGCGGCACGGCGGGACTGGCGACGTACGGAATCGGTGCGTGGTTGGGCGTGACGCTGAGTTGAAGCGCGGCAGCGTCCCGCGCTGCCGCCGAACTACAAGCGAGCTAAAATAGGTTTTTTGCCACCCACCGGGAGCCGCCATGCGCTGGGAACGCGGACGTCGCAGCGACAATATCGAGGACCGCCGCGGGATGCGGGTGAGCGGCCGCGGCCTGGCAGGAGGCGGTATCGCGACGATCGTCCTGGCTCTGGTGGCGATGTATTTCGGCGTCGACCCGTCGGTGGTGCTGAACCAGGCCGGCAATCTCGCGCCTGCGCAGCAGGAACAACCGGCGGCATTCAGTCCGGAGGAGGAGCGCCTGAAGGATTTCATGTCGGTGGTGCTGGCCGACACGGAAGACGTGTGGGAAGCACTGTTCCGCGACGCGGGACGCACGTACGGGCAACCCAGGCTGGTGCTGTTTTCCGGCGCGGTGCAATCGGCGTGCGGCTTCGCCCAGGCGGCGATGGGGCCGTTCTATTGTCCGGCCGACCGCAAGCTTTATCTCGACATGAGCTTTTTCAACGACCTGGCACAGCGCCACGACGCGCCGGGTGACTTCGCGCAGGCCTATGTGGTGGCGCACGAGGTGGGCCACCACGTGCAGACACTGCTCGGCGTTGCGGAACAGGTGCACGCGGCGCGGAGCCGCGCGGGCGAGGCGGAAGGCAACGCGTTGCAGGTGCGCATGGAACTGCAGGCGGACTGCTTCGCCGGGGTGTGGGCGCACCATGCGCAGAAGGCGCGGCAGGTGCTGGAACCGGGCGACGCCGAGGAAGCGCTCGCGGCGGCGGCGGGTGTGGGCGACGACCGTTTGCAGCAGCAGGCGCGCGGCTACGTGGTGCCGGAATCCTTCACCCACGGTTCGTCGGAGCAGCGCATGCGCTGGTTCCAGCGCGGCATGCAGACGGGTGACGCCACGCAGTGCGACACCTTCAAGACGGGGCGGCTGTAGGGGCGCAGTAGAATACCGGCCTTTCGTACCGGCACCGTCCCGCATGAACATCCACGGCACTCCCACCCGCACCATCCGTCCGCTGCCCGATTGCTCCGGTGTGGAGATCATCGATCAGACGCTGCTGCCGCATCGCCTCGAATTCCACACCCTGCGCACGCTGGACGATGCCGCCGAAGCGATCACGGTGATGCGCGTGCGCGGTGCGCCCCTGATCGGCGTGACGGCGGCCTATGGGCTCGCGCTGGGACTGGCGGCGGACGCGCACGACGCCACGATCGAAACCGGCTGCGCGCGCCTGCTGGCCACGCGCCCGACAGCGGTGAACCTGCGCTGGGCGCTGGAGCGCATGCGCGGCGCGCTCGCACCGCTGCCTGCCGCCCGGCGCCGGGAGGCCGCATGGCACGAGGCGGCAGCAATCGCCGACGAGGACGTCGCGCTGAACCAGGCCATCGGCCACCATGGCATGGCGCTCCTGCGCGCCTGTCACGAAAGCACCGCGCGCACCGTCCAGATGATGACCCACTGCAACGCGGGCTGGCTCGCCACGGTGGACTGGGGCACGGCGCTGGCGCCGATCTACGCCGCGTTCGACGCAGGCATCCCCGTGCACGTGTGGGTGAGCGAGACGCGCCCGCGCAACCAGGGCGCCGCGCTCACCGCGTGGGAACTGGCGCAGCACGGGGTACCGCACACCGTGATCGCGGACAACGCGGCCGGTCACCTCATGCAGCAGGGGCAGGTGGACCTGGTCATCGTCGGCGCGGACCGCGTCGCGGCCAACGGCGATGTCGCCAACAAGATCGGCACCTATCTCAAGGCGCTCGCCGCGCACGACAACGGCGTGCCGTTCCATGTCGCGGTGCCCGGCCCCACCATCGACTGGCGCCTG